>JAYUBA010001118.1:0-12617 GCA_043741075.1 Frigoriglobus sp. | reverse complement strand
GGCGTAAGCCCGCCGAGTCAACAGCACTCGGCGGGCCTACGCCGCGCCGTTCGCACAATCAGGAGAACTCCATGCTGCCCAGCTACGTCCGCCCGACGCCGATGACCGACCGGTTGTACGAGTACGTGCTGTCCGTGGGCGTCCGCGAACCGGCCGCGTTCGAGGCGCTCCGCGCGGACACCGCGCTGCTCCCCGAATGCGAGTGGCAGATCGCCCCGGAACAGGGGCCGTTCCTCGCGATGCTCGTGCAACTCATGGGCGCGAAGACGTGCCTCGAAGTCGGCACGTTCACCGGCTACTCGGCCATGTGGGTGGCGAGCGCACTGCCCGCCGACGGCAATCTCATCTGCTGCGAACTCAGCGGCATGTACGCGGGCGTGGCGCGGAAGCACCTGACCGCCGCCGGGCTGATCGACAAGGTGGATCTGCGCGTCGCCCCCGCGGCCGACACGCTCGCGGCGCTGCTCGCCGACGGCGCGGCCGGGACGTTCGACTACGCGTTCATCGACGCCGATAAGGGGCGCTACAACCTCTATTATGAGCGATGTTTTGAACTCGTGCGCCCCGGCGGCGTAATTCTTATCGACAACACGCTCTGGGACGGCAAGCCGGCCGACCCGTCCGTCACCGACCCGGACACGCTCGCCATCCGCGCGCTGAACGAAAAGCTCCACGGCGACGCCCGCGTATCGCTCAGCTTCCTCCCCTTCGCCGACGGGTGAGGGGTAAAACGTTAGCCCCATCGAGGCGCCACCCCTCACCCGGCTCGCAAAGCCTCGCCACCCTCTCCCGCAAGGGAGAGGGCCAAACCAACCTGACACATTGACTTGGCACCTTGAACATTTCTCGCGCGCCCGCCTCTATACTGAACGGGTGGAGGTTCCGAACCGAGGTCGCGTATGCCGCGGGTCGTCCTGGCGATGAGTGGCGGGGTGGACAGCTCCGCGTCGGCCGTGCTGCTCAAGCGGCAAGGCTACGACGTGGTCGGCCTGTTCATGCGCACCGGCGCGCACGGCCATGAGGATACGCGGCGCGACAACAAGAAGGGCTGCTGCTCGGCCATCGACGCGGGCGACGCGCGGCGGGTGGCCGACAAGCTCGACATCCCGTTCTACGCGCTCGACTTCGAGGCCGAGTTCGCCAAGATCATCGACTACTTCGCGGCCGAGTACGCCCGGGGCCGCACGCCGAACCCGTGCGTGGTGTGCAACAACTGGCTGAAGTTCGGTCAGCTCTGGGCCTTCGGTAAGAAGCTCGGGGCCGACTTCATCGCCACCGGCCACTACGCGCAAGCTCTGAACGGCGAACTTCACAAGGGTGTCGATAGCGAGAAGGATCAGAGCTATGTGTTGCACGGCATCAAGCGCGACGTGCTCCCGCACCTGCTGTTCCCGGTCGGCGGGTACACCAAGCCGGAGATTCGCGCGGTCGCCCGCGACGCCGGCTTGCTCGCGGTCGCGGAGAAGCCCGACAGCGTGGAAATCTGCTTCGTGCCGAGCGGCGACCACACCGACGTGGTGCGCGCGCGGCGGCCGGAGGTCGCGACCGCGGGCGCGATCGTCGAGCGGGACGGCACCGTGCTGGGCGAGCACGACGGCATCGACCGCTTCACCGTCGGTCAGCGGAAGGGCTTGAACATCGGCGGCGGGCGCAAGCGGTTCGTGCTGGAACTGCTCCCCGAATCGAACACGGTCGTCGTCGGCGACGAGAGCGACCTCCTCGCGTCCGGGCTACTCGCGAGCGAAGTGAACTGGCTGATGGACGCGCCGACCGCGCCGCTGTCCTGCACGGCGAAGATCCGCTACCGGCACGCGGGCGTCCCCGCCATTGTGATCGCGACACCTGACGGCGGCGCGGAGGTGCGCTTCGGCGCGCCGCTACCGGCGGTGACGCCGGGGCAGGCGGTCGCGTTCTACGCCGGCACCCGCGTCCTCGGCGGCGGCTGGATCGAACGGGCAGAGAGGGACTAACCACAGAGGCACAGAGCAAACAGGAGAACTGTCTTCAAACAAGTCTTCAATCTGGTCTTCTCTGTGTCTCTGTCTGTACTTTCCGGCGTGTACCTCCAGGGACTCCTGCTCGATGGCGAGCGCAAGTCCATCGAGCCCCTCTCCCGCCGCGTCCAACTCCCCGAGGGGCTCACCCGCACCGATCCCGAGCAGACCCTCCAGCAATTCGTCAACCCGAGCCCCTGGGATCACCAACGCGTTCTCAAACGCTACCGCGCTCACCTGGCCCAAACCTTCGCCAGCCCCGAGGGCCTGTTCCTCTTCGACGATGTCTCCTTCCCCAAGCCGGGCACACACTCCGTCGGCGCCCCGCGGCTTGGTGGTGCGGGGCCGACCGCCCGGATACACCGGGATGTGCGGCTCGATCAACCTCCACTGCTCGTCCGTAATATCACTCGGGTACGATTGGGTTCTCATGGACCATTTTACGCACCCAGTCACCCCTTATGGGACAGTCACTTACCGATGCCGGTGTGCTGCGGGTTGCCGCCCCAGCACGCCCAGCCGGTCAGCGCCTTGTCGCCGGTGTCGATGCAGATCAGCTTGCCGTCCTGCGTGCCCACGTAGATGCGCCCGCCCTCCACCGCCGGCTGGAAACGCGACGGCGACTTCGTCTCCCACGTCTTCACCACCTTGCCCTCCGCGTCCAAGCGGAGCACGTCGCCCTTCAGCGTCGTCATCACCAGGTGACCGCCCGCCGCGGCCGGCGGCGCGCCCAGGAACCCGCCCTGCTTCTTCAGGTCGCCTTCGAGCTTGTGGCTCCACAACTCCTTGCCCGTCTTCGGGTCGTTGCACACCACCGCGTCACCCATGCAACTGTAGTTCTTGCCGCCCATGTGCAGCACCCGCGACCCCTGGAACGCCTGCATACTGCTCACGTTCCCGTAGCCGACGTTGCTCCACGCGGCACCGGGGTTCGCTTGCGCGGGCGCGCCGCCGCCGAACCCGTTCGCCGCGTCCAGGTCGGCGTTCATTTTCTGCTGCTCGCTGACGCGTTGCACCTTCGCGTCCAGGTACACCGCGTCGCGGGTGCCGCCGCTGGCCCGCTGGCCGCCGCCCGACTGGCTCCACGCGACGTTCGCTTCCACCGGGCACGGGGCGCCGCCCTTGTCCGTGCGGCGGCTGAAGTACACGTCGTCGCCCACGACCACCGGGGCCGAGGTCGCCCGCGTCCGCACCGCGGAGAGGACCGCCCCGTCCGTCTGGTTCAGCTTGTACACCACCCCGCCGAACGTGCTGAAGAACAGTTCCTTGTCCGTCGCCACCGGGGCGCTCATCACGTCGCTCTCGATCCACTTCTGCCACAGAATCTTGCCGGTCTTTAGGTCGAGCGCGATGAGCACGTGCGAACACGGCGGGGCCTTCTTGGCGGCGCCCGCGGGCGGCACCTTCTCCTTCGCCGCGTTGTCGTTCTGCCCGCCGCCGCCGTTGGCCGGGTACGACGTGAACACGACCCCGTTAGCGATGGTGGGCGTACTGGTGAGCGGGTCGCCGAGCCAGTGCGACCACAGGTGCTTGCCGGTCGCCGCGTCCACCGCGAACAGCGTGCAGCTCTCCGTGTTGAACACGACCACGTCGCCGTCGCACACGGCCGCGGTCGGGCCGTCGTCGTCGATGTCGATGGCCCACACGAGCGCGCCGGTGGCCGCGTCGAAGCAGTAGAACTCTTTGCTGTGGAACCCGCCGCTCACGTACACCTTGCCGCGGTACACGGTCGGCGTCGGGATCGGCGCCTTGCTGGGAAGCTGAATGGTGAACCCGTCGGCGAGCTTCTTGACCGCCTTCTCGTCGAACGTGCGCGGGGTGACGTGCCCCTGTCGGAACTGGCTCGGCGGGGCCGCGAACTTCGCCGAGTTCCAGTCCTTCACGTCCGCGGTGAGGTCCTTGTCCGGCACCGCTTCGGGCACGACCTTCGGCATCGGGGCCGTCGGCACGCCCTCGCCGAGCGCGACGAGGCCCGCCAGAAGCGTCCCGCACACCGCCAACATCGCCCGCACCGATCGTGACATGACACGTCCTCCACACGACAGAGAGATGCACCCAGTTTACCGCGCCCCGGTAACGCGTGGGTAACAGGAGGGGTTACAGGGGAACCCGCGGGGGGTTCACCTTCGTGAAACGGGGTCGCGGTTGCGTCGGTTCCCAGACCTCGCTATCTTCCGCCGTCTCGCGGAGCGTATGCATGAGGTGGGCGAATCATCCCCTGGCGGCGTGGGTGCTGGCGGCGGTAGCGTTCGCGGTCGCGGCGGCCGGGGCGAAGCCGTTCGCGTCGTCGTGGAACGACGGCAGCCGGCTCGCGTCGGTGGAAGCGCTCGTCGAACGCGACACCTTCTGCATCGACGGCACCGTCTTCCTCGAACCGCCGCCGGAACTCTTCGCACGCGGCACGCCGCCCTATAACCCCGCCGACCCGCTCTTGAAACTCGGCACGCGCGACAAGCTTCTTATCGACGGCCGCTACTACTCCGACAAGCCGCCGCTGGTGAGCGTGCCGCTGGCGGTCGCGTACCGCGGGCTGATGGCGCTCGGCCTGCCGAAGCCGAGCGACCGCCCGGACGTGTTCGCGTGGGTGGTAACTGTGCTGCTGTGCGGCACCGGCTACGCGGTCGCGGTCGGGTGCATGTGGGCACTGGGGACGCGCGTCGGGCTTTCCCCCGCGTGGCGGCTCGCGTGGCTGGCCGCGTTCGCGCTGGCAACCGTGCTGCCGGCGTACACCCGCAGCGCGAACAATCACCTTGCCCAACTCGGTGCGGTCGCGGTGGTGTGCGTGCTGCTGTGCCGCATCGCCGACGCCGCCGCCGACGGCCGCACCGCGTGGGGTTCGCTGGTCGCCGCGGGGTTCGTCACGGGGTTCGCTTACAACCTCGATTTCGGCGTCGGCCCGCCGCTGGTGCCGGCGGTGCTGGCGGTGGTCGCAATTCGCACGCGCCGCGCGATCCCTGTCGCTACTTGCGGCTTCGCGGCATTACCTTGCATCCTCACAGGCCATGTCATCAACTTCGCCATCGGCGGCGACTGGCTCCGCCCGCTGAACATGCACCCGGAATACCTCATGTGGCCGGGCAGCCCGTTCGACACCACCATGACCGGCGTCATCCGCCCGCGGCCGTTCGCGCAGTTCCTGTACGCGCTCGATTTGCTGGTCGGGAAGAAGGGTTTCCTCACGCACAACCTGCCGCTGCTGCTCGCGTTGGCCGCGGGTGTACTCGTGCTGAAGCGCCCCGGCCGCGACCGTGTGGAACTGCTCGCGCTGGGCGCGTGGTGCGTGATCGGGTGGCTGATGTACGGGGTGCTGTCGAAGAACCACGGCGGCGGGTGCGTGTCGATCCGGTGGTTCGTGCCGTTCCTCGCGCCGGGCTTCTGGCTGCTGGCGAAGGTGCTGACGGAGCGGCCGGAGTTCCGCCGCGACTTCGTGGCGCTCGCCGCGTGGGGAAGTGTGCTGGCCGCGGGCGCGTGGGTGGTCGGCCCGTGGTGGCTGCGGAACGTGCCGTTCTACTGGTGGGTGTTCGGCGGGTCGCTGCTGACGTGGGGCGCGGTGCGCGCCACCGCCCCGCGCCCGACGCGCTCAGCGACGCTGGCGTTCCCCGCGCCGGCGAAGCGCGCCGCCTGACACCGCGGTGTCACTTCGCTTTCAGTTTCTCCACCACGCCCTCAACGGCTTCCGAAAGCGGCATCGGCTCCTTGCCCCAGTTGCCCGCGTCCCTCGTTGCGTCTCGCTGAAACAGACGAGTACCGAGAGCAGTTTCCAGGGTCTGAGTAGCGCCCGCGGGAACGAAGCCGGGAATTACGATGTCGTGCGGCACATAGGGGTAGCGATCGTGGATCACTGCCTCATACTCGACGATCCCGCCGCGAGTGTAGACCACCTTCACACCGTCCTCGTACACGCCTGCGAGTAGCGCGAGCAGATCGCCGAGCGGTTCGCCGATCAGCGGCAGGTCCGGGGCGTCGAGCGGAGCCTTGTACCGGGCGCGGGCCGGGTTCTGTTTGGCGAATGAATCGCCCCACAGGGCGAGTTTCTTCGCGTCAACGCGGTCGTGCGCTTGCAACCAGCGGATCACGCCGCGGAGGTCGCACAGTTGAGCGCCGACAACGGACGGACCCAGAATCAGGTTCGTTTGCGAGATCGACGTGCGCGAACTGCCGCGCGAAGCGGAACCGTCGCCCGGTTGTGTTTCCCCGGTGCCGCGCACATCCACGAGGCAGACGGCGACGCCTGCCTTCAGAAACGCCTCGATCGCTTCGCCGCGCTCCTTCAGGAACCGGGCTTTCCCGCCCTGCCCGAACATCACGACGGTGGGAACCTTGCCCTTCATGTTCTTCGGGGGGATGAACAGGAACGGCACGACGACACCCGGTTCGACCTCCATCGCGTACCGAAGAATGACGCCGTCTTCCAGACTCTCATGTTTGCCCTCGATGACCTTCGGCTTCGCGGGCGGTTCGACGTTACCAAGCAACTTCGCCAGTTCCTTTTGCACCGCGACGCACCGTTCCGCAGGCGGGAGCGTTTCCACGCGCTTTCGGACCACCTTGAGTTGTTCGTCGGCCGCGTCGCTCGCTACGCTGCGTGCGTCTTGGGGCTTTAACTCCGCCTTCGCCTCCTCGGTCCAGCAGGTCAGTTCGTCGCGGGTGCGGCGCTGGCTGTACTCCTCCGGGATCGGCATCCCGAACCACTCCTTCAGCGCCGGGTAGATCATCTTGCGGTGGACCGCGCCGATGTGGTCGCAGTGCGTGTTCCCCGGCCCGCTCTGCCGCACACTCCCCGCGCCGTGCGCCACGCGAAGCGAGTCCTTCGCGTCGTAGAAGTTGAAGACCTTCTGGAGGCGCGGCCACGCGGGGTCGGTCTTCGCGTCCCACGCGAACTCGTGCGCGTAGATCACTTTTCGCGGCGCCACGCTGCCCACGATCACGTAATGCGCGAAGCCGTCGCGGGCACCGTTGCGAAGCCCGCGCGTGCTCTCCCAGTAGCCCTCGCCGAACCACGCGAAGTCGCGGTCCGGGTTCTCCAGAGCGCCCGACTCCGGCTGCCAGCCCCCGAAGTTGAACGGCACCACGCACGCGATCCGCGGGTCGAGCGCCGCCGTCACCCCGGCCGGGTCGCCGCCGCCGGCCACCGCGCCGAGCAGGATGATCTTCTCCTTGTCGATGTTCGTCTGCTTCAACAGCACATCGACGCCGCGCATCAAGTCCCACGCCATCCAACCCATCAGCGAGTCGCCCGCGGCCGAAAGTTGCAGGTTCGAGTTGTAGCGAAAGTAATAGTCCTGGCGCGAGACGCGGAACGGCTTGTCGTAGTCCTTCTCGGTGTGGAAGTCGTGCTGCCGACGCTCGCCGTACCCGAGGTGGTCGGGCACGAGCACGGCGGTGCCGGCCCGCGCCCAGGTCATGCCCATGTCCTGGAGTTCGCCGTTGGTCTTGCCGTTGTGGTGCGCGTGCGAGATGAGCACGCCGGGCATCTTCTCCGGCGCCTTCGCGGGCAGGTACAGGTTCGCGGCCACCCACAGCCCCGGCCGCGTCTCATACACGACGTTGCGGATGACGAACCCGTCGCCCGCCAGCTCGCGGGTCACCTTCACGCGCATGTCCTTCGGCACCTTGGGCCATGTGCCGAGCGACTCCCGCAGGGCCGCGATGCGGTCGTCGCGGTAATGCTCCCACGCCGATTTCGTGGTGATCCGCGCGAACGCCTTCGACTCGCGCAGGTTCGCCTCCTGCATCCGCCGCTTCGCGTCCGCCGCCATCATCTTGGGCAGGTCTTTGGCGCGCGGGTCGTCCTTGGGAAAGACGTTCGGGTCCACGTCCTTGAAGTCGGCCGCGACGGAGCCGACCGCGACGAGCGCGACCAGAATCGCAGGGGGCGCGCGCATGGGAACCTCGCGGATGATGGAATAGCCAGGGGTTTCAACCCCTGGAACTGGGGCGCGCTACTTCGCATCCACAACGAGCGTGAACTTGTCTTCGGCCTTTGCCGCCTTGTACGCGTCGCGCACCGGCTTGTACGCCTCTTCGGCGGCTTCCTTCGTGAGCGGCTTGCCGGCGGCATCGACCGGGTTGCGGATCGTGAGCGGGCGCGGCGCGATGCTCGCGGCGAGGTCCGGCAGGTCGTACACCTTCAGCACGCCGTGTACCACGCCCGCAAGTTGGTTGTGGCTGATCGGCGTGCGGACCACGTTGTCCCACGACACGAGGCCGCCGTCGATGGTGACCGCTTTCACACGGAAGTTCAGTGCCGCGGCGTGAAGCGCGACCGGAGCGGCGGAACCGAAGCCGAAGAGTTCGACGCTCTTCTCCTTCGGTGTCGTGTTGATGACGCCCAACAGATCGGCGACACGCTGGCCGAGCAGCGGTTGATTCAGATGAAGGGCGAGAAACGATTCCTTGAACTCCACACCGAACGTCGGCCCCTTTCCGTCCTTGGCGACGCCCGCGGCGGTTTCGCCGTACCCGCGGAGATCGACCGCCAGCACGCTCCGGCCCGCGCCCGCGGTCTTGCCAGCGGATTCCGCCACACTCGCGGCACCTTGATCGTGAACGGTGACGACGAGCGGTATCGCGGCGACGGTCTCTTTCGGTTCAAACAGTAGCGCCGGAACCGGAACGCCCGTGCCGGCTTGGAAGACGCGCTTGTTGATCGTGAACCGGTCCTTCTCGACCGCACCCGCCTCGGTGGTCTTGAAGATCGGCACCGTGTCCGGCAGAACCAGACGGCCGACTTCATCCAGGAAGTCAGCCGGCTTCCACTGCTTCGCGGCGCGCTTCTTCGCGTACTCGGTCGCGAGCGCCGCGTTCAGGTCGAACACCGACTTGCCGCGAAGGTCGTCCAGCACCTGCCCGCTGCGCGTGCAGCGCAGGTCCGCATCCTTCTCGATAGCGAAGGTGCCCTCGGTGATCGCCTTGTCCTCGCCCTTCAGCCACCGACACATGAACCGGGCCATCGCTTCGCGGTGCGACTTCGGGTAGCCGTGCGTCGCGTCCGCTTCGATCAAGTCCACGCGCTCCGGCACGCCGAGCAGCGTGTAAATCCGCTTCGCCTCGCGGAAGGTCGTCCACGTCCCTTGAATGTCGAAGAAGTCGCGGGTGGAGGCGAGGATGAGCGTCGGCTTCGGGGCGTGCAGGAAGACGTAGTCCGCGTGGTCGAGGCCGAGCGCGACCTGCCCGGTGATGTTCTGCTCCGCGTCCTGCGGGCCGATCGTGTTGAACAGGCGGTCGAGCGTGGTGAGGTAGCACGACGGCGCGGCGGCGACGATGCGGTCGTCGAGTGCCATCAAGTACGAGGTGAGCGTGCCGCCGCCGGAGCACCCGGTGCAGCCGAGCGTCTTCGCGTCGATCTCCGGCCGCGACGCGAGGTAGTCGAGCGACCGAATGCCGTCCCACACGCGGTAGCTCGCGGTGCCGCGCCCGACGAGGATGGCGCCGACGCCGCACATCGTGTGTTCGGACGTGATCCCCTTGATCGCGGGGTTGCCGATCTTGTCGAGCAACTGACTGCGCTCGCCCTGGCCGATGGGATCATAAACGAGGGCCGCGATGCCGTTCATCGCGAGCAGGATCGCGCCGCGCTGCATGTACTCCGCGGCCTTCCCGTTCGCGCTGTGGCCGAGCGGCATCAGCACGCCGGGGAACGGCCCCTTCCCTTCGGGCAGGTACAGGTTCGCGGTGACGTGGTGCTCCGGCCGGCTCTCGTAAATCACCTTCTCGACGCTGTAGCCGTCGCGCGTGAGGGTGCCGACCGTCTTCGCGTTCAGCGGGGTCTTCTCCGGGAAGCCGCCGAGCGCCTCGATAAACTTCGCCCTGAGCGCGGTCTGCCGCGCGGTCACGTCCGCGGGCGTCTTCAGCTTCTCGACTTCGGCCTTGCGCGCCGCGAAGTGCGTGTCGCATTCCGCGAGAAGGGCGGCGTGCAGGAGTTTCCGCGGCGGCGTCTCGCCCGTACCGGGCTTGAGAACGGTGAGGTCGTCCGCGGCGAGTACCGTGCCGGAGAGGAACACGGCCGCGAGAAGTGCAAGCCGGCGCATGGTATACCCTTGTAGGACAGGCCTCCCGGCCTGTCATTGCGAGCGAGACAGGCCGGGAGGCCTGTCCTACATGAACGTCCACACTTGCACGGCGCCGGCCATGTCGGCGGCGGCGATCCACGCGCCGTCCGCGGACCACGCGACCGCGCAGATCCAGTCCTTGAACTGGCCGCCGCGACCCTTGCCGACTTCCGAGACGAGCTTGCCGGTCGCGGTGTCCCACACCCGAACGGTGGTGTCGCGACCGCTCGAAGCGAGGTGCTTGTTGTCCGGGTGCCACGCGAGATCGGTTCCGCCGTCCAGGTGGCCCGGCCCGAGTTCCTTCACGACCTTGCCGGTCGCGGGATCGACGAGCACGGGTTTGCCGCTCAGCCCGCCGGACTCGCCGCCGCGAAGGATCGCGAGCAGTTTGCCGTCGGGCGAATAGCTCGCGGCACCCATGTGGAAGCCTTTGAACTCCTTCTCCGCGGAAAGGTCTTTCTTCGCCTCGCCGGTGGCCGCGTCCCAGAGTTTCACCGCCGCGTGCCGACCACTGTCGAACACCAGCGTGAGGCGCTCGGTGACGCACGCCTGCTTGTGGTCGGGCGACAGCGCGACCGCGTAGGCCCAGCCCTTCACCTGCCACCGCTTCTTCACGGTGCCGGCGGTCGCGTCCCAGACGATGACGTGCCCGCCGTCGTCGCCGGAGATCAGCGCCTTCCCGTCGCGCGACAGTTCCATCCCGACGATCCATTCCTTGTGCTCGGTGAGCGTGCGCGCCGGCTTCAGCACCGCGACCTTCGCTTCGATCGCCGGCGGCACCTTCGCGCCGTTGGACTTGCGCCGCGTCGTGTCCTCGATGGTGCGGGCGTTGAGCGTAATGGGTTCCGTCGCGGCCGGGAGCGCCGCGGGGATGTCCCAGTAGCGGATGGTGTGATCGTAGCTCGAAGAGACGAGCGTCTTGCCGTCGGGCGTGGCCGCGAGCCGCGAGATGACGTTGGTGTGCCCGTCGAGCCGCGCGACCGGTTTGGGCGCGTCGCCGCCGGTGGCTCTGTCGGGTAGCTCCCACAGCAGAATCTGGCCGAGGTTGTTCCCGGCCGCGACGCGGCGCGACGAGCCGAGGAACGCGACCGCTGTCACCCAGTCGGCGTCCCAGGTGAGGTTCCAGGCTTGCGATGGCTTCGTGAGATCGGGCATGGTAAACCTCGAAATTGCCGCTTGCGGCTTCGCGGGTTGTACGCTCCCGCGAAGCCGCAAGCGGCTTACACGAGCAACTCTTTCACCGGCTTGGCCCCTTCGGGGGTGAGCCAGATGGGCCGGACGCCGTGATAGTGCTTCTTGCGGTGGTCGATGCCGAGCGCGTTGTAGATCGTCGCGAACAGGTCGCCTTCGGTCACGAGGTTGTCTTTCACGGTCTTGCCGTCGGCGTCGGTGCTGCCGTACACCTGCCCGCCCGTGATCCCGCCGCCGCTGAGGACGACCGTCCACGCGCTAATGAAGTGGTCGCGACCGGCGCGGTTGTTGATCCCCGGCGTGCGGCCCACTTCGCCCATCCAGATCACGAGCGTGTCCTGAAGTTGCCCGCTCTCCGCGAGGTCCGTGAGCAGCGCGCTCCAGGCCGGGTCGAGAACCTGCATGTTCCCCTTGTGAATGACGAAGTTGTCCCCGTGGCTGTCGTAGTTCTCCTGGCCCACTTCCACGAACGGGATGCCGGCTTCCACCAGCTTGCGGGCCATGAAGCAGCCGCGGCCGATCTCGGTGTCGCCGTACCGGTCCTTCGCCTTCGGCCAGTCCTTCGACGTGTCGAACACGCCCTTCGCGCGGAGCAACCGCCAGGCGCGCTCCTTCGCCGTGCGGTGGCTCTCGAACGGCTCCGCCTTGTGATCGGCCGCGAACTCGTCTTCCACGAGGCGGAACAGGTCCGCCCGCTTCTTCTCGTCCTCGTCTTTGAGGTACGAACTGGTGAAGTACGGCATCCGCCCGGTGCGGTCGATGCCGAACGGCTCGTACTTCGGCCCGAGGTAGCCGGACCCGCCGTTACCGGTCGAACCCATGCGCACGAACGAGGGCAGGTCGCTGTCCGGGTTGCCGTTGAACTTCGCGATCACCGCGCCCAGTTCCGGGTGCGGCGTGCGCTCGCTCATCTTGTAACAGGTGTGCATGTGGTAGATGCCGTCCGGGTGGTCCGGCGATTGCGTCTTCATACTGCGGATCACCGCGAGCTTGTCCGCAATCGCCGCCATCTTCGGCAGGTACTCGCACACCTGAAGCCCGTTCACCTTGGTCTGAATGGGCCGGAACGGTCCGCCCGTGGTGCGGCCCGGCTTCATGTCGAACGTGTCGATCTGGCTGGCCCCGCCGTTGGCCCACAGCAGGATGCACCGCTTCTTGTTCTTCGCGACCTCTTCGGCGGCGGAGCGCGCGTGCGCGAGTCCGCCCCAGTTGGGGAGGATCAGCCCGGACCCGGTGACGGCCGCGCCCTTGAGGAACGCGCGGCGGCTGAGGTGCGATTGCGCGTGTAGCATGTGGTGGCCTCAAAACAGAAGACCGATTGACCACAGAAGAAGTCAAAAGAGGAGCCGCAGATAACGCAGAAGGACGCAGATTAAAGGCA
>JAYUBA010001117.1:0-3991 GCA_043741075.1 Frigoriglobus sp. | reverse complement strand
GAGAACGCCCACCCGTCTGCGTCCGCGACCAACCCGGCCTTCACTGGGTTCTGCTCGACGTAGTGGATAATGCGGTACAACTCGTCCTCGTCGCGCACGCAGTGGTCGTACGATTCGCGCTGCCAGAACGAACCTTGGTGTGCCAGCAGTTGGTTGCATTCCCGAGCCGTATAGGTCTTCAGGCTGTGCATGACGCGCTCGCGCGGCGGGCGTTTTTCGGTGGTCGGGCCGAGGGAATCCACCCAGGCGTCCCGCGGTCGGAAGACCCAATGAAAATGGCTCGGCATCACGACGTAGGCGAGGAGTTCATACCGCTCGTCCGCGAAGTGGAGCATCGAATCAACGACGACCTGCGCGAGTCGCGGGTCCGCGAGGTGGCGAACGGCGGGTTCAGAATCGAGCCACTGGTCGGTGCGGCCGAAGGTCAGTTTCTCGCGCTGGTAGTCCCAATCGGCGGGAGTCGCGTCGGCGGGCGGGTGGCGACGTTCGAGTTCACGCCGGTAGTTGGCGATGTCGAGCAGCCCTTTGGCCGGAATGCTACCGGCGAGACAGGAGGTGACGAAGTAGGTCGCACCGGGCACGTCCCAGTGCGGCAGCCGGCGTTGGCGAATGAGCGTGTTCATGGGTGTTTATTGATGTGGGGTGGACCTCTGGCCTGCCGTAGCTTTGGCAGGCCGGAGGCCCACCCCACAAAAGAGTCGCGCCAGACACTTCGCGCACCTCGAACCGGCCGAGCCGGGGCGGGATCTCGGGCCGGCTGCCCGACCGCTGCGGGCGGACGCGGGTGCCGTCGTCGGGCTTGTCTGGCTCGGACATCAGGCGATCCGCCGCAGGGGCACTCGCGCTCTTCGACGGCGGTCATTCTGATTCACGGCCCGCCGTCCGCCAATCCCATTCCGTCCGCCCGCTACCCGCTTTCGCCGCGGGCGTGCCGCTCGACCAGGGAGGCCGCGGAGACGTTGAGCCACACGCTCATCACGAAGCACACCGGCACGCAGACGAACCCCACGCACGCCGACGGGGCCAGACACCCGTTCACGCCCGGTCGCCCCAGGAGCAACCAGGACACCCCGCTCACCAGCGCGGCGTACAGCGCGCACCACACCGAGACGCGGAGGTACATCCGCGCGATCCGCGCCCGCGTCTCCGGGAAGTGCGGGCCGATGTGCGGGCCGATCTCGGTCAGGTAGCGGTTGAACCAGTATTCCCCCGCGAGCAGCACGAGCAGCGTGAGGCAGATCGGGAACGGGACGATGTTCGTTCGACTGGTCACGTAACAGGCCGCCGCGCACGGCACCGCGAGCCACGCCGCGAGCGCGCTGGTCCCGGCCGCCGTGCGACCGGGCACCCCGAACGGCAGGCGCGCCGCGCGCCGGCGCCCGAGGCCCATCACCACCAGACCCGCACACTGACCGAGCGCCGCCGCGACCCAGGCCGCGATGTACACCGGCTGGTCCGGCGGGCGCCCGCTCGACGCGAGCAGCACGCCCAGGCTCGCGAACAGGAACGCGACGCTCACCAGCACCCCGCGACTCGACAGCCGAAGGCCGCGGGCCACCGGCAGCCACTCGTCGCGTGCCGCCCGCCCCGGCTGCGCGGGGGGCCAGCCCGGACTCCGGTCCAGTAGCGGACGGCTGGATTCGGAGAACCGGGCCGCGGCCTCGCGCCCGGTCCCGACCGAGAACGGGGTGTTGCACCACAGGCACTCGACCGGCTCCGCACGCCCGCGCGCGACCCGCGCGCCCGTCTCGCACCGCGGGCACCGGACGCTCACGCGGTCGTCTTCCGTCGCGTCGGGCCGGGACGTGGAGATCAGCGGCGGCGCGGTGGAACTCCCGGACGAAGCGGAGCGGCCCGAAGCGAACGGGTCCGCGTCCGGCCCGGCCAGCGACCCGTCGTCGGCCCCGCCCGCGGTGACCCGCAGGTACTCGCCCAGCGCGGTCGCGAGCGCCTGCGCCGACGGGTAGCGGTCGGCCGGCTTCTTCGCCAGTGCCGTCAGGCAGATCGCGTCGAGCCGCGGGTCCAGGTCGGGGCGCACCGCCGAGGGCGCGAGCGGGACCGTTTCCCAGTGGTGAACCAGTAGCTCGAACACGGACCCGGTGAACGGCACGCGCCCGGCGAGCATCTGGTACAGGATGACGCCGAGGGCGTACACGTCGGACGGCGGGCCGACCGCGTCCTGCTTTCCGCGGGCCTGCTCCGGCGACATGTACGCGGGCGTGCCGAACACCGCGCCGTCCACCGTCCGCCCGTCCACGCCGCTGATGCGGGCCAGCCCGAAGTCGGTGATGAGCACCTCGTGGGTGGCCTTGTCGTACAGGATGTTCTGCGGCTTCAGGTCGCGGTGGATGACGCCCTGGGCGTGCGCCGCGGCCATGCCGAGGGCGAGCTTGCGGGCGATGGCGACCGCGCTGCGGGGCGGCAGCGGGGCGTCGAGGCGGTCGAGGCGCGAGGCGAGCGTGGTGCCGACGACGAAGTGCATGACGATGTACGGCACGTCGCCGTCGGAGCCGACCTCGTAGATCGGGCACACGTTCGGGTGGTGGATCTTGGCGGTAGCGCGGGCCTCGCGCAGGAACCGCTCGCGCAGGTCTTTGGTCAGCCCTTCGGGCTTGGGCACCTTGACCGCGACCCGGCGTTCCAACTCCGGGTCGAACGCGAGGTACACGCGACCGAACGCGCCCTCGCCGAGGAGGTCGCGGATCTCGAACCGCCCCAGGCGCGGCGGCGGCGCGGCGGGTCGCGCCGGTCCGCCCATCCCCCACGCGCCGGTGTCTCCGCTCCGGTCCCCGGTGGACGCGGTTCGCGGCGGGCCGGCTTGTGTGGAGTCGTCGGGCGTGTTCGGTTCGGACATCAGGTGACCCGCGGGTACGACGGCGCGACCGGCCAGCGGCTATTCTGGATGATGCGCCGCCGTCCGCCAATAGCCGTGGGAGATGTCCAATTGCCGTGGGCACGCAGCGGTCACCTTTTCGCGGGCGGGGGCCGCTTCTTGATCTCATCTACCTTCTTCCTCCAGGTGGCGACGAACTGCTTATACTCCGGGCTGTCGAGCCTGGTGCCCACGTTCACCCCGATCGGCGGCGGGATCCACATGCCGCTGTCCGCCGCCACGATGTTCCACAGGGCCGCCTCGCGGATCGGGATCGATTCGTCGTCCAGCAGTTCCACCAACTTGTCGAGCGCCGCCGGTTCGGGCTTGGTCGGAGAGACGAACCCGCGGAGGAGTGCGAGCAACTCGTCGGCTTCGGCCGCCTTCATTCCTTTAGCGGTGAGGACGCCGTGAAGCAGTTCGGTGTTCCCAGGCTTGCGGGCCACCCAGTTGGCGAGAGCCGTCACCACCGCTTGGCGGGTGAACCACGGCTTCTGCTTGCCCAGTTCGTCCACGAGTGCCTTGAGCTGGTTGGCCGCGTCCGGGCCTTCCGCGAGGGCGGCGAGGCTGTACGCGGCGAACCGCGCGATGAGGTCCGGCCGCCCGGACCCCGGCGGGAGGTCCGCGAACGGGTCGAGCCGCCCGACCATTAGCGCGAGTACCCCGCCGGGTGCCGTGAGTTCCTGGGCCGCGCTGCTGCGGACGAGTTGGATGTCCTTTCCGAGCGTGCCCGGGATGATAAGCTCGCGGCTCGCCTCGTCCTGATTCTCGAACGCCTGGGGGCCGACGAGTACTCCCTTCAGGGAGTTGTGTGCGATCTGCTTGCCCGCGGGGATTTTGGCGAATGCCGCCGGCCGCTTGGGCGCGGCCAGGTCCGCGGTGCCGCTGACCACGGCCATGCGGGACTCGATCGCCGGCGACGTACCGCCCTTGCGCGCGTACGGCGTGCCCGGTTCGAACCACGAGATCAACTCGACCAGCACGTCCGCCTTCTCGTCGGGCAGGGTGATGCCCCACACCTCGCCACCGATCCGCACCCGCACCTTCGCACCGGTCGGTCGCTTGTCGGCGTCGAGCTTCCTGCTCTTGATGTAGATGCGCCCGCCGACGAGCGTGAGG
>JAYUBA010001116.1:0-3992 GCA_043741075.1 Frigoriglobus sp. | reverse complement strand
AGAAAGTATATGACCCCGGCCGAAATCGTACAACCCGATCCGGAAACGGCGGCGGGCGGGCGGGCGGCGCGCCGATTGTGAGTATCGTGCCCGGACGTTCGCCCGTTCGCAACCGGCGGTTTCGGCATCCGCGCGAGAAGCCGGGCGCGGTGCCTGGGTCGTGCGCGTCGGGCGAACTTGACCCGTCGGGAAGGTCGGGCGGGTCGGGGCGGTCGGGTGCGGCGCCCGGTTGGTGACGGGGCGGCACTTGTCGCGCACCCGCCGCGGGCTTAGAATCACGGCTTCCTAACAGAACCGTCAACAATGCAGACATTCACGGGCTGAGGAGCGAAACATGGGCAGGCGTCGCGGAACCGGTCGGCGGAAAGTGGGTCGGAAGAAGCGACGCATGCGCGCCAAGATTCGCCACCGCAAGTAGGCCCGTCGGGCGGTTGAACCCGACTTGCGGCGTTCCGTCCCCTACGCTATTCGCCCCCGCTCTGGGGGGCAAGTATGGTCCGCAATCGTCTGCGGCCGGGGCCGGTCGTCGCGCTGGGGATGATCCTGGCCGCGCTCGTGCTGGGCAGCGTCGGCGAGCAGATCGCGATTAAGCGCCTGGCCGGGCGCGGCCAGCGCACGCCGGAAGAACTCCGGGCGTCCGTCGGCTGGCTCGATGTCGAGGCGCAGGAAGCCGGCCTCAGCACCCTCAGCACCGAAGACCTGCTCGCGTTCGCTGACCAGGCCCGCGCGTCCCGCAAACCGCCTGTTCCCTTCCCGCGTAAAAGCATCCTCGTCGTCACCGGCGGCGGCTCCTACGGCGCGTACCCGGCCGGCGTTCTCGTCGGCTGGACGGCCGCCGGCACCCGCCCGCAGTTCGATGTCGTCACCGGGATCAGTACCGGCGCGCTGCTCGGTGCATTCGCGTTCCTCGGCCCGTCCGAGGACGGCGAACTTCAGCGGTGCTACACCACGCTCCGCAACGAAGACATCTACCGCCGCAACCGGCTCGTGCGGGCGATCCTGTCCGAGTCGTTCGCGGACACCGCGCCGCTGGCGAAGGTGATCGCGGAGGTCGCCACCGATGAGCGCATCGGCCGGTTCGCGGCCGAGCACCAGAAGGGCCGCCGGTTCTACGTCGGCACAACCGACCTGGACGCGCGCCGGGCGATCGTGTGGGATATGGGTGCGATCGCGAGCCGCGGCACGCCGGAGAGCCGCGAGTTGTTCCGCAGCGTGCTGCTCGCGTCGGCGTCGATACCGGGGTTCTTCCCGCCGGTGCGCATCCCGATCACCGTGGACGGCCGCCCCTACGTCGAGCGCCACATCGACGGCGGGACCACGTCCTCCATGTTCTTCGCCCCGCCCTGGGTTCCGCCCGGCGAGCGCGAGAAGGTGCCGCCCGGCTGGCTCCACGGCTCCGACATTTACGTGCTGGTCGCCGGGAAGATGTACCCGGACCCGACGCCGGTGAAGGCGCGGACTATCGCCATCGCCAGTTACGCGGTTTCGACCATCGTTTACGACCAGACCCGTAGCGACCTGCACAAGCTGTTCATGCTCAGCACGATGACGGGCATGAACTACAACGTGTCGGTGATCCCGCGCGAGCTTGAGTCGCCGCTGGAGAGTACCAAGTTCGACCCGGTGGAAATGAAGCGGCTGTTCTGCGCGGGTGTGGAGTGGGCGCGGTCCGGGCCGAAGTGGCGGATCACCCCGCCGGGGTACGAGCCGGGCGAGGGGGCGAAGTATCGTGCCGGGACGGCGCTGACCGACACCGGGCGCGGCGGGCCGAGCGGCGAACTCGGCCCGCCGGTCAGCCCGATCCCGGTTCCGGTGATCCCGGAGAAGTGAAGGGGGACACAGACCATGCGACGTATCCTGTTGGTGCTCCTGTTCGCCGCGCTGGTGGCGTCGTCCGGGTGCCTCACGCCCGAAGCCAAGAGCCAGTGGCACAACGCCGTGGGCGATCTCAGCGGCGCAAACACGAAGAGCATCGCCCCATTGAGTAACAAGAAATCGGAGTAGCGCACGCGGCCCGCGTGCTCTTCGCAAACGCACGCGGGCCGCGTGTACTACGAACGGGCCGCTACATCGTCCGGCCGCCGTCCACCACGAGCACCTGACCCGTTGTGAGCGTGGTGCCCGTGGCGAGGTACACGACCGCGTCGGCGATGTCGTCGGGAGTGGCGGCGCGGCCGAGCGGCGCCTGCTCCAGGAACCTGGCGATCTGGGCCTCGCGGCCGTCGAGCCACCGCGTCAGGATCGGGCCGGGCGCGACCGCGTTCACCCGCACGTCCGGCCCGAACGCCCGCGCCAGCGATTGCGTCATGCAGTTCAGCGCGGCCTTGCTCGCGCAGTACGGGATGGAACTCCCCTGCCCGGTCAGCCCGGCGACGCTCGTCACGTTCACCACGTTCCCCTTCGCGGCCTTCAGAAGCGGCATTGCAGCGCGGGCGCAGTAGAACGCGCCCATCACGTTCGTGCCGATGATGTCCTGCCACACCTGATCGGTGAGCGCGTCGAGGTCGGCGTGCGGGACGAAGTGCGTGGTGGCCGCGTTGTTCACGAGTACGTCGAGCCGGTCGAACGTCGCTTCAGCGGCGGCGACCATTTCGGCCACCTGCGCCGCGTCCGCGACGTTCGCCTTACAGAGCAGCGCCGGCGCGCCTTCGGCCTCGACGAGGTTAAGGGTCTCGTGCGCGTCGGCTTCGGACTTCGAGTAGTTGACGACGACGGCGTATCCGAGTTTGGCGAACCGGACGGCGCACGCGCGCCCGACGCCGGTGGCGCTTCCGGTGACGAGGGCGACCTTCCGCGGATCGGGCATGGCAACTCCGGGTGAGTGACGGACGCGGTTCGTGGGTGTTGTAGTCCTGGTGGGGTCGAAGGTGCGACCGCAGTTCGCGCGCTAGGCTGACCGGCGCACTGGAAGGCCGTCCGCGAATGCTCACTGTACAAGGGCGAAACGACGGCGACCGGACGAAGAGAGGAATGCCCTTGACCTCTGGACCGTCCCGGTATATCCTGTAGATGAGCACCGTGTTTTGCCTAGTAGGGGCCGTCCCCGAATGCAGGCGATCTGGAGTGTTCACAAGGTGGGGCTAGCAATGGCCCCACCTTCTTTGTTTCAACACACCCGGCCAATGCTGCAAATCGGGTTTCCGTACGCGTCCAGCGCTTCGGGACGCGTGTACACTAATTTGCGAAATTCGGCCACTAAATCCGCAACGTGCGGTTCTCCTTCGGCTTCTCTTCTGAAGGTTGAGGCGATGATGTCCGCCACTTGAAGGGGCGGTAGCGCGGCCGATCCGCCATAAGTCACCCCGCCAACGAGTTCGGTCATCTGCCTCGTGACTACCATTGACGAGATGCACTTCGTGATGTGGTGATCCATCTCGTGGGTCGATGCGTCCAGAACAACCGAGCCAGTGCCCCGACGGTTTGCCACTTGGTCGTGAAAGGTGAAGATTAGCCGCTGTAGCATAAGCGGGACAAACTTCTCTTCAACTGGCAGGTCGGTGAGTTTCCTCCTGTCGAGTGAGATGCTATATACATAGCAGTTGTTCGCGTAAAGACTGCGGGCCAGTTCAAAGCATAGTCTGCGGGCCTTCGCTCGCTGCCAACTGTTCACAGTCAGGAAATCGGCACTCTTTATTTCCCACGAGTTGGGCTTACCGTCGGCGCGGGCCGGGTATATCGACGCCTTCATCCCATTCACCTGGCCCACGAACCTGTGCCAGCGATTCTCGGGGATGGAGAAGCCCGCAAACACAGCCACGTTGCCAGTGGCGTGCGGGTGGATTTTGCCCGAATCGTCGAGGTAAAGAATGTGCATTGGCGAACACTCCGTTTAACGGGTACGTACTGGAATAGATGACACGATAGAATTGTATTCTCTTAACAGTACAGCGCGTGTTCCTCGCCGTTTCGCAAGCTGTTCATCGGGGAGGACAACCGATGACGGAGCAGGAAATCGTGGCTCTGGGGCCGGCGTTCGCGTCGCACCTGCGACG
>JAYUBA010001115.1:0-3995 GCA_043741075.1 Frigoriglobus sp. | reverse complement strand
GCACGGGTAACAGGCCCGTGTCGCCCCGACTACTTCGTCGGGTAACTCGCGCCGGGCGTCGGGGCCGCCCGGTACTGTCGTCGCGGGTCAGGGCGTCTCGGTCCGACGGTCGATGTAGCCGGCTCGACTGAGGGCCTCGACCACGACCGGGATGTCGCCGACCGGCACCAGGCGATAGGTCCCGACGCGGGTCACGGACTCGGCCACATGTCCGAGTTCGTACATCCGGCGCACCATCCAGGGCCGGATGTCGCGACCGTCGGGCGTGCGGTAGCCCCTGGCGGTCATCGCGCGGGCCACGTCGCCGGTGGTCATCACGGTCGGGAGGGTTTGTGTCATCAGGGTCGGCATGTTCACGGTTCTCCTGAAGGACCGGGCGTGAGATCACGCAACCGGTCGCGAATAGTAAGGCGTCCGCAGGTCGAGTGCCAACCCGCTCCCGTCGGAACGTCCGGAGGGCAGCGCTCACGAGCGCCGGGGTCCGAAGCAAGGGCGGTCACTCAACGGGAACCGGCGCTCGCCGGAGGCGTCGTGATGCTCGCGTAGAGCGGTTCGTCGGGAACACGTTCGTCGGCCGCGTCGGCAACGGCCGGGTCGGTCCGGCCGGGGCTTGGTGGTGCCGCCCGGAGCAGGTTGAGCAGGCCCTGGGGGTCCATGTTTTCCAGCTCACGAATCGGACGGCCGAACCGGATCGCGAGAGCGAGCCACGCCGTGAACCGACGGGCGAGGGCGGCCCGCGTCGCGTCCGAAAAGTCGTGCGCGTCGCACACGGCCATTACCTCCGCGAGCCGGCGGCCGGCTTTCGCGGGCGCGCCGGGGAGGGCGACGGAGATCGCGGCCGCGGCGAGGGCGACCTCGGCGGGCGTTTGTCGCGGCGCGTCACTCACGGTGGTTCCTTCGGCGGGTCGGTCGGACACGGGCGGGCTTCACATCGACCACCCGGTGGGCCGCCAGCGGCAGGCTTGTTCGCACCCCACCGAGCGGGGACCGAGGCGGTCGAGGCATGCACCGGTCAGCCGGCCGGCGGGTCCGGCGTCGGCGAGACTGCCCAGCCGGCACCGTTCATCCACACGTCTTCCTCGTCGGCCGGGCGGGCCGGGCGCTCCGGGACGCGACCGGTGAACCGGTACACCAGTTTGTCGCCCTCCCGTAGCGCCACGAAGACCCCGTCGGCCACCAGCCGGGGGAGGATGTGGAGTGCGAGCAGGAGCCGCCCCGCCTCCGGCACCGGGTAGCCCGTCGGGGCCGGCCCGCAGGCCGCCCGGTGGTAGTCGTGCCCCATGACCGGGGTCAGCTTCCTGGCGAGGGCGTCGAGAGTGTACGCGCGGGGCGTGCGGATACGTCGGAGTTCGTTCACGAGCCGGTCGTAGCCACGCTGCTCCTCGGCGCGCACCTGTGCGGCGGCGGGGGTGAAGGGCTGGTCATTCATGGAAAATCCTCGTTGTGGGTCGCCGGGCATCGGCCCGACCGTTGCGGGTGGATTGGACGCGGGCGTCTTTCTCTTTCGCTTCCGAAGGTTCCCGTGGTGAACCGGTGGTGACTCGCGCCGTTGTCTCGAACGGCTCGCACATCTGGCTTTCTCACGCGCACGTCCATCGGACGAGTGCGCGTGAGAAAGTGAGAACTGAGAATTGGGTCAGTCCTCCCGCACGTCGGCCAGCCGGCGGTACATCGTCGGCACCGACTTACCCGTCCGGACCTTCCACAATCTGACCCGTTCGGCCGGGTCGGTGGTCGCCGCCGCGATCTCGCGCGCGATCTCCCGCTCCCGTGCGAGGCGGTCTTCGCGTTGCCCCTGCGCGACCGGCTCGCGGAGGGCCACCGGCCGCTCGCGGACGCGCGCCGCGACCAAATCACGCCAGTGGCAGGCCGCGTCCCCGTCGTCCCACTGGGCGTAGTCGTTGATCGCGTTCGAGAGGAGCCGCAGGTCGAGCGGGCGGTGCAGCGACAGGGACTCCGAGATGAGGTACTCGGCCACCTCCAGGCACTGAGCCGGGGCGACCACACGCCCGTGGACCTCGTGCCCCCGGCGGGCCACCGCCCGCATCATGGCGCGTATCTCGGCGTCGGATACCAGGTGCTGCGTGACGGCGATCCGGGTCTTGACGGCGTGCAGTTCCGGGACATCATCGAGCGGCCGGTTTGCTGTCAGAATGATGCCGCCGGTGAAGTAGAAACTGTGTTCGCTCCGCCAGGTACTCCAGGTAACGAGGCGCTCCTGGGGGCCGGTGTCCCCGTCGCGCCGCTGGCCCCACAGTGCGGAACGAAGCACCCCTTGCGCGCCCCGGTCGCGGGTAATTTGCTCCATGTCTTCGAGTACATGGATGGCGTCCGGATAGGCTTCGAGGGCGTTGTACAATCCTCGCCCGGTCATGCGGGAGTTGTACACCTTGTAGTTCGCCTCGCGCTGACGCAGGACATCGAGAACGATGTAGCTCTTGCCCGCCCCGCCGGGGCCGTACAGGTACAGGCCGTTGGCGTACCCCTCGATCACGGCGACCACCCGGTCCTGGATGAGCCGGGCTTTGCTCTCGGAGTGGGCAAGATGGCGCTGGTCCGTGTCGGAGAGGGGCGGTGGATCGGGGCCGGCCGACGGTGAATGGTCCCGCGCGGGCAGGGTCGTGAGACCGCTCGCCTGCTTTGGACGAAGTGTGTGCTGGGTGGTGCCGATCTGGAAGCGATCAGCACCGACAGAATCTTGCTGCACCATCTGCTGCTCCTGTACGGGGGGCAGTGTCAGAGTGGTGACTTCAGGGCGAGGAACTACCGGGCATCGCGATTATGAAAAAATCGGAACGCCGCTCAAGCGGTCACATCGGTTCCCAGATGACCCCGCCGTCCATCCCGCTCCTCCGGAAGACGATTCGCGCCGGATCGAGTCCGTGGTTCAAGTCGTCAACCGTATCGCCGAGCGTTTTTGCTTTGAACTTGACGGTGATCCCGCGCGGCCACCCCGCCTCTTGGAAGGCGGTGAGGATCGCTTCCTGCCGGGGTGCTTTTTTCTTCGAGTAGTCGCGGATCACGGACTCACCGAACCGTAACTCACGGTTATTGCTGTCCCAAATTGGGGTGATTTGCGGATGGCTCGGAGAGGCGTTCCAAGGGTCGCGGAAGCCGAGAGGCTTGGTCCAACTCCGCGAGGCGGCGGGACCACCCAGAAGGTGAAATCGGTCCTGGACCGCTCGCAGGCTCTGTTGGAATAGCGGTTCAAACTCGACTGCATTCGTTCGGCGGCGGAGCGGGACAGCGAGTATAGCTTCGGCCTCGCACCCCAGAGCTTCCTGGGGTCTCTCCCAGTCATCAAGGATCAACCTCTGACCGGGACTGGGGTCGGGGGTGCGTGCAAGGACAGCGGCTGGCTGACGCCGCTCGCGCCTCTTGCGAATCTTGCGGACATCTTCGCCAAACTGGGCGTCGGGGGCCAAGAGAACGATGGCCGGGCAACCGTGAGTGCCTGCGAGCCGATCCACGCTGAGAAACCAAGTAGCCCACTTGGCGAGCCATTCAAGGTGACTCGCCGCATCCAAATCCGAGGGAGCATGGGGAGGAGACCAGACCGCGCCCAAGCGGTCGAATTCCGCTCGGAACGATTCGATCTCTTGTCGGAAGCCTGTGTAAAGCTTGGCCGTGCGGTGCAACCCCTGGCCGAGCGGCTCACCCTCTTGTGCTTGACGGTCGATGTCGCCGAACGCCGAACTCAACCGCATCAAGTAGGGGAAGATGCCGAACGCACGTTCGATACTGGAGGTGATGATCTCGTTCGTGAGCAGTGGGGAGCGGGGCATGAATTCTACCAGAGGAGGGTGGGGGCCGCTCGAATCTCACCTTGACCGGGTTTAAATTGCCATCCGTGTGCCGAGGCACTTTTCGCCGGCATCGTAGGCTCGGAGACCTCGCCTAACAGTACAGCGCGGGTTCAAATGACGCATTTATGCCGCTGTTTCTTGTGGGACTTGGCGGCCTGAGTGTTGCGCCTCTGGTGGTACCGGAGCACG
>JAYUBA010001114.1:0-3995 GCA_043741075.1 Frigoriglobus sp. | reverse complement strand
CATGTACCGCGACCCGCGAGCGATCGGCGTCCTACGGAGCGCACTCGACGGCCAACGGCACGAAGCCAATGGCCCGATCGAGCGGTGGGTGACGTGGTCCGGCGACAGCGCCGGGAAGAAGCCGAAGGAGGTGTTCTTCTCGGGGGGGATCATCATCCTCAGCAACTCGGAGCTACCATCGCACAAGCCCGAGGTTCAGGCCCTCAAGACGCGGCTGAAAACTCTCCAACTGGCCGTGACCGACGAGGAGTTGCGTGCGCTGATGCGGAGCGTCAGCGGAAAGGGATTCACGCTCAACGGCTACACAATGACTCCAGAGCAGTGCAGCGAAGTCTGCGCTTGCGTCGAAGAGGAACTACATGCGATGCGGTCGCCCCTGAACATGCGGGTGCTCATCGACGGGGGGTTCCCCGCTTACGTCCAGCACGCGACCGGGAACAGCGGGGTGCACTGGCGGGACGTGATCCGAGCGATAGTCCGCGAGCAGTCGCCGCAGGTGTTCACCCGGCCGGTGACCGTCAGCAAACCGCTGAGCCGAGCGGAGCGGAAGGCAGAACACCAAGAGATCGTCCGGGAGATTCTCGCACAGACTGGGGATCGCGACGAGCGGTTGCTTCTCTGGCGAGAGCGCACGGGCTTGGAGCAGACAGCATTTTACGCCCGCAAGGCCGAGGTCGAGTCCGAAGGGTGACAACTTGAATTCCGGCATTCCGAGTTTCCGACTTTCCGAGCCCGATGGCGGAAACCCGGAAACTCGGAATGCCGGAATTCACTGCTTGTCCACATGAGACATCAATGCCTGCACTTTTTCGGCAGACGGAAAGACGAAGGCACTGAATCTCGCGATGAAGGACGCCCTCGCGAACGAGCCACCCCGACTATTGCTTCAAGCTGTTTGCGATCCAGGTGGGATGCCCTCCACTCGGCATTTCTGATACCTGAACGGGCCACAAGGACCGCCCGTCCAAGAAGCCCAACACCGTCCTGGAGGTTCCCGACATGAGCATGATCATGCTTCGCCGACAAGCGGTTCTGAAGCGGTTACGCGACGTGAAAGGCCCGACCGTCGTCATCGACGGCGAGAGCATGACGATGGTCGATACGGCCGTGCTCGCGAAGCAATGGAATATGGACCTGAGCACGCTGATGGGAGACCTCAGTGCCCTCAATGACATGGACATGATCAACTTCGGCTGGGTGGCCCCGATGCCGCGCAGCGGTGAGCGATACGGGTTCGACGGGTACGCCTTTCGCGTGCTCTGACCGGCACTCGGGTTCGCGCACGACGCGGCGCTCCGAATGTCGCTCTCATACGAGAAGGCGGGCGTCGGGAGCATGCTCCGGTGACAGGTGCGGCGGGCTGCGCTGTCTCTGGAGTTGAAAAGCAGTTGCGGCCCAAGTCGGTGCAGTCAACCAGTACGGCGCTTTGCCGGGCCGCGTGTGGCACCGCGTTACGTTCGCCGGGACCACATCGCCATCAAGGGGCTCGGCCCGCCGCAGTCGTGCGCAGATCACCCCCGCACGCACAAGGATCGCAACCCCGAAGCCTGCCGCCGGGCGACCTCCTTGGGCACCGCAGAGGGGCGCGATGAGTTGGACGCCCTGCGTCGTAGAGGCGAGGGAACAGAAGCATGCCAACGGCCTGTGGTCGCAGTGTGAACTCGCCGACAACTATTACCTGCCCGCCGTCCGATAGCAGTTGGACTTCTTTTTTCCTGGAGATCGACATGTCGGTTTCACGAGATGACCGGGGCGTTATGGGGCTCGGACGGTTCACCGTTCCCGACGACCACCCCGAGTTGGTCGAGTTCTTGTACCAAGCGACAAGGAGCTTCGGTTCGGCGGTTCCGGTGTTCGCGGACTGGCTGCGCGACCGGGACGACGGGCGGGCCGACCTGGTGGCCGACCTCACCGCTCCGGGCGTCGTCCCCGACTTCGCACCTGGGCCGGGCGACGAGATCCCGCTCGCGGCCGGGCGGGAGTGGGGTGCGGTCCGCCGGGCCAACGGCGTCCGGGGGCGGGTGTACCCCGGCACCGAACTCGCGGCGGCGATCCGTGCGGCCACCGGCGTCCCGGACGTCGGGGGCTGGGATGAGTCGCCATACCGGTTCGGGCACCGGCTCTCGGCGGACCGCCAGACCCCGGCCAGGCTCGGCTCGGCCCTCGACTGCTGCCGCGGCCGGTTCCTGTTCCCGCTCTTCGGGCTGAACCGGCAGCGGGTGATCGCCTTGCACTCGCTGCGGGCCTCCCGCGGGGTAGCGGACGTGCCATACCTCCTCAGCTTCCTCGTCGCCCCCGCCGTGGGGGCACGGTGGCTGCGCGAGGTGAAGAGTTCCGACCCGGTCCGGTTCCGTGCGCTGGTGAAAGACGACCTGATGTCGTACGTACTCACGAAGCCCGCGTTCGCCGAGTTCGTTGGAAAGGCCGACCACGCCGTTGGGCCTTCGACGTCAGCGCCCTAACGTCGCAGCGGAACCCTGTGCGAAGTGCCCGCCGCCCGCCGTTACCGCAAGCACGGTTTTGTGCCGAGCCCGCCTGCAAAGAGGTTTCAATCTCAATAGTGGTATTGAGATGCTGTAGCAGTGGTGACCCGGCCCTATCACTACAGCGCGGGTTTGCTGAAAGCCGATGAGTCCATTATCGGGAGGGAATCCGATGACGGACCAGGAAATCGCGGGGTTGGGGTCGGCGTTCGCTGGCTATCTGGGTCGGTATCGCGACTGCTTCTTGCAGAAGCGGATCGCAACCCACTTCGACAACTACTGTCGGGGGTTGCTGTCCGACCTGCCGCGCAAGAGCGTCGAACCGATTGCGTTGGCCTGCGGAACCGCCGTCCGCACTCTCCAAGAGTTCCTCGTCACCGCCGACTGGGGACACGAGACCGCACGCGAGACGTTCCAGCGGCGCGTGGCGGAGGTACTCGACGCGTTGCCCGAGGATGCGTTGGGCACGGTTGGCGTGATCGACGAGACCAGTTGCGCCAAGAAGGGTGACCGAACGCCGGGCGTGCGGCGTCAGTACCTGGGCTGCCTCGGCAAGATCGACAACGGCATCGTGACCGTTCACGTGGGGGTCGCCAGGGGCACGTTCCAGGCTCTGTTGGATGCGGATTTGTTCTTGCCCGAGGTGTGGGACCAGGACCGTCCACGGTGTCGAGAGGCGGGCATCCCCGACGAGGTGCGCTACCGCCCGAAGTGGCAGATCGCCTACGACCAGTTGGTGCGCCTGGACGAGCGGGGGGTGCGGTTCGACTGGCTGGTGTTCGACGAGGGGTACGGGTCGAAGGTGCCGTTCCTCAGCGCGTTGTCGCGGGTGGGCCAGAACTTCGTGGGCGAGGTGCCCGTGAGTTTCTCGGTGCGGACCAGTGGCCGCACCGAGTCGCGACGGGCGGACGCGGTGCTTAGCGCCGATGATGCCAAGCGGGGTCGGCCGTTCCGGGTGTCGCGTCGGACGGTTGCGGCCGCCCGGTGGCGGGCGACGAGCGTGCCGGTGGGAGTGGGCGGATGCGCGTGGACGCTGATCGCGGCGATCAACGAGGCGACGGCCGAGGTGAAGTACTTCGTGACCAACGCGACGAGCGAGCCACTGTCGCGTGTGCTGGCGGTGGCGTTCCGCCGGGCAACGATCGAGCACAGCTTTCGCGTGGCCAAGAGCGAAGCGGGACTGGCGCACTACGAGGGCCGACAGTGGGTGGGTTTGGTGCGTCACCTGGTGTTGAGCTTGGTGGTGCTGGGTTTCGTGTCGATCCACACGGATCGGTTGCGGGGGGAAAAACCCGCAGGTGACGATGGAGCAGGTGTGCCGGGCGTTGAACACGCGATGTGCGACGACGTTCCGGCGGCGACGTGGGGTCGGGGAACTACCGCACGTCGGGAACGTGATCCGCTACCACCAAAAGCGGAACCAACAGGCCACGAAGTCGCACAAGAAACAGCGGCATAGATGCGTCATCTAAACCCGCGCTGTAGTGTTACGGAGGCCGAAGGCAGAAATTT
>JAYUBA010001113.1:0-3996 GCA_043741075.1 Frigoriglobus sp. | reverse complement strand
TCAGTATCAAGAGCGCGTCAGCCGATCCGCGGGAACAGCGGCGCCACCTTGCCGTCGATCATCTCGGCCGTGATGCGCAGGTCGTCCGGTTGCGCCTTCAATTCGGCGGCGTCGGCGTACTTCACGTCCGCCCACGGCGTCGGGAAGTTGAAGCTGGTGTAGATCTTCTCCGCGCTCCGCGGGATGAACGGCTTCAGCAGGATGCTCGCGACGCGGAGCGACTGCACCGCGTTGAACAGCACCCGCTTGGCCGCGTCCTTGTCGGTCTTCACCAGCTTCCACGGGGCGTTGCTTTCGAGGTACTGGTTGGTCGGCGTGAGGAAGTCCTGGACGATCTTCTGGAGCGCGAGGTTGTACCGGCACGCCTCGACGTGCCCGCGCACCTCCCCGACGAACAGCGCGAGATCGAGTCCCGGCACGACCGACTCCGGCGTCTGGCCCGCGGTGCCGTCGAGCTTCGCCTCGTAGTTCTTGGTGATGAGCGTCAGGCACCGACTGAGCATGTTGCCGAGCTTGTTCGCCAGCTCCGAGTTGTACACCTCCTCGAACCGCTGCCCGCTGTAGTCGCCGTCGCCGGGGTACGGGCACTCCCGCATGAAGTAGTAGCGGTACGCGTCGGTACTCGACTTGCCGATGATCTCCAGCGGCTCGACGACGTTGCCGAGCGTCTTGCCCATCTTCTCGCCGTTGTTATTCACGAACCCGTGGCTGAACACCTTGCGCGGCGCTTCCTCGCCCGCGGCCCAGAGCATCGCGGGCCAGATGTGCGCGTGGAACCGCGTGATGTCCTTGCCGATGAAATGCACGTCCGCGGGCCAGTGCGTGCGGAACGTCGCCTCGTCGTCGCCGTAACCGATGCCGGTAATGTACGTTAAGAGCGCGTCGAACCAGACGTAGATGGTGAACTCCGGGTCGAACGGCAGCGGGATGCCCCACTGCTCGCCGTGCCGCGAGATGTTCAGGTCTTGAAGCCCTTCGGCCTCGATGAACCCGATCATCTCGTTCCGCCGGCTCTCCGGTTGCACGAACTCCGGGTTGTCCTTCAGGTGCGCGAGCAGCCGGTCCTGGAACGCGGACAGCTTGAAGTACCAGCACGGCTCCGACCGCCGGACGAGCGGGCGCTTGTGCGCCGGGCACAGCCCGCCGTGTTCGGCGTGCGCCTTGTCGCTCTTGAACTCCTCGCACCCCGGACAGTACCAGCCCTCGTAACTCCCCTTATAGATGTGGCCGTTGTCGTACACCTTCTGAACGAACTTGCGGCAGCACTGCTTGTGCCGCTCGTGGCTCGTCTGGATGAAGGTGTCGAAACTGATGTCGAGGGCGCGCCAGACGTGCTGGAACTGGCGGGCCATGTCGTCGCAGTACGCCTGCGGGTCGAGGCCGAGTTCCTTTGCGCGGTCGGCGACCTTCAGCGTGTTCTCGTCGTTGCCCATCAGGAAGAAGACGTCGAAGCCCTCCATCCGCCGGTAGCGGGCCTGTACGTCGGCGCCGAGCTTCTCGAACGCGGTGCCGATGTGCGGCCGGCTGTTCGGGTAGTCGATGGCGGTGGTCTGGAACCAGCGGGGCTTGTCCGTCACGGTCTGCTCCTTCGGCGCGGTGTAGCTGTTCTACAGACGCGGTCGAAGCGGGGCAGGTTCAGAACGCCGACCCGAACGCACGCGGCACGGCTCCGAAGAGCCGTGCCGCGCGAAGAGCCTCCGAATTGAGGGTTAGCGGCGGTAGTGGCGGGTCGGGGCCGGGCAGTTACCGTTCGCGCAACCGCCGGCGGCGGGGAACGCCGACCCGGCGCCGCAGTTCCCGTTGGGGCAACTGCTGAACGTCGGCGCGTAGCCGGCCGGGTACACCGCGGCCGGCGTGTACCCGGAGGTGCTCGTCACGACCGGGGCGCCCGCGGTCACGGTCGTCGCGGGGGCGGCCGAGACGTTCGCGTACGCGACCGTGTGCTTCGCGAGGTCGGCGGCCGTCACCGTTCCGGACTGGCGGAGCGCCTGGTGGCTCCCGCCGGCGCTGCTGATGACCAGCCCGTCGGTCAGTTGGAACTGCCCGGCCAGCGCCTTGCCCCCGTCGGTCGTCACGTCCACCGTCACGCACACGTACTTCTCGCTCAGCACCTTCTTCGCCTCGGCGGTCAGCCCGGCGTCGGACATCAGCTTGGCGAACCCGTCGCCCGTGCCGATCAGCACCGCCATCGGCTTCTTCTCGTCCGCCGCCAGCTTCATCGCTTGGCCGTAGTCCGTCTGGGCGGTGAACTCGGGCTTCGCCGCGGGTGCCAGTAAACCGGACAGGGCGACTGCGGCCAGAATCGTGGTGATCATCTTCGACATACCTCCTGGTGAAACCACGCTGGGCGACCCCGCACCGTACATGACACGGGGAAGTGCCGTTTATAGACGATTCCGCCCAACATGGAACCCACTATCCGGTAAATTCGGAATATTCGGGATAGTTAGGCCGCGGAGTGAATCATCACTGGACAAATCCGGCTTGACAGTCAGGGAGGTATGGGTTGTTTAGCGCGATTTGTCGATTTGCGTGTGAAGGCCTGCTGCGGTGACTTCTGACCGGCGTGAGGCGCGCTGGTTTCGCGCGGCGGAACACCGGACACTGTCACTTCTCCTGCCCTCCGAGGAACCCGCCATGCGCGTACACCCGCTCCGCTTCCTCCCGCAGTTCGCGAGCCTCTGTTTCGCCGCCGGGAACGCGACCGCGCAGGACGCGCTCAAGGTGGTCGATGAGGGGAAGACGCGGGCCGTCGTGGTGGTCGATGCGAAGGCCGGGAAGTGGGAGAAGCAGGCGGCGGCCGACCTCGTGAAGTACGTCGAGCGGATGACCGGGGCGAAGCCGGCGCTCGCGGACACCGACGCCGCGGCAACCGCCGCGCTCAAAACCGACGCCCCGCTCCTCATCGTGGGTGCCGCGGCCCTGAAGGCCGATCCGACGCTCGCATGAGGCGCGAGGTGTGTCATGTGCCAGCGCTCCCAACCACGCTCTATCAGTCGCAATTCGCGCAACTCCATGTCCCTCTCGTCTACCGGATGTTGCCGACCGGGTGAAAACAATGCTACCGTTGTCCCGTACTACCTCCGCCGAACGCTCCGCCCGATTCTCGCTTCACCGTAATCGGTCAAGCCGGCCCGCCGGCGTTGTCGATAACGGACGGATGCGGACGAACCGGTTGGCCGTTCGTACCGGCCCCGAATGTTCCGAGAGGGCGCGATGCACCGGTGGCACCTCCAGAGCCGATTGCGGCGCGAACCCGGCCGACACGATTCGGACCGGTGCGTTCTCCTCGTGGAACAATTGGAGGCCCGCGAGGTGCTTTCGCCGGTCGTGATCGCGCCCACCTTCCTCACCCCGCAGCCGCCGGAAAACGTCTCCTACACGTTCAGCGGCAGTTCGGCCTTCCTCGCTTCCGATACCGCCGACAGCGGCCAGAACTACAAGGCCGATCTGACCGCGGCGAACGGCACCATCTCCGTGACGCCGATAACCGGCCTGACCGTCACCAACAACGGCACCGGGGCCGTTACCGTCGTCGGCCAACTCAACGCCATCAACATTCTCCTCTCGTCCGGCGTCACCTACCAGTCGATCGCGTTCTACAGCGGCGACGCGGCCGTCACCGTGAGCGTGACGGACCTCGTCAACGGCGGGGCGCCCGGAACGGGAACGGTGGGGTTGAAGGTACAACCGGTCGCATCGGACGCGACGTTCGCCGTGGCGACGACCGGTGAAGTGCTGGCACCGTCGTCCGGGTTCGCGTTCCCTCCGGGGTTCGTGGCGGTCGGGTCGTGGCCGGACGCGGACGGCTCGGAGACGGTCACCGTCACGTTCTCGCTGGACGCCCCCGACCCGAGTTTGTTCACTCTGTCGGCCGGTGGCGCGGCGATCACACCGGTCGAGCCGGGGTTGTGGCAGGTCACGGGGACGAGCCAGGCGGCGCTGAAGTCCGTACTCGATTCGCTCGTGCTGACGCCCCCGGCAGGGTTCACCGGC
>JAYUBA010001112.1:0-4000 GCA_043741075.1 Frigoriglobus sp. | reverse complement strand
AGTGTTCTCCCGCACCAAGTCGCGGCACTGCGAACGATGGCGGGGTCCGCTCGGGCGCTCACCGGAGCCCCAGGCGAACGGGCCGTCTCCCTCGAAGCCCACCGGCAGGCGAACGCGGGCAAGCTCGTCTACCACTTCTTCGCGTGGCTCCGTCGGCAGGTTCTCGACGCGTGCGCGAAGCTGCCCGTGACCGGGCTGAAGTTCGAGGACATCCCGGTTCGCGTCGCGGTTCCTGCGTTTACAACTGATCTGAATGACCATCCCGCGTGCAAGATACTGAAAGAGGCAATGCACCGCGCCGGGTGGCCGCTCCACCCCGATCAACCGCTCGTTAGCGAGCCGGAATCAAATGCGGTCGGCATTCTGACCAAGGCGACGAACCTTCTCACCCGCGCGGGGCGCATCAACCTCGGGGAGATGCTGAGTAAAGGCCCGCTAAACACCGTCCTGAAATGTGACCCGAACCACCCGAGCTACCGTGCGCTGGTGATCGACATCGGCGCGTTCACCACCGACTTCGGAAGCCTGTACGTCAACACCGGCGGCAATCTCCACGTTCCGGCGATGGGTGCCGGATTCAATGTGACCGCGCACTCGGTGCGCCTCGGTGCCACCGACCTCGAAGCCTTGTTGTTAAAGGCTCTCACAGGCGAAAAACGGGAGTGGCTGGAGAAGGCAACACGGAAAGACTTCTCTGCGTTCCAGCGGAACGTGTTCTCCGAAGGCAAGGGCTACCGTGTTCCCGGCCTCGGCGTCATCGGCGGCGACGCCGACCGCGAAGCACTCGATGCGTGTCTGAACGAGTTCGCGACGCGGCTCACCGATGAGGTGAAAACGTTCTGCGCCGGGTTGGAGCCGGCGTCGATGCAGGAACTCATCCTCACCGGGGGCGGGAGCAGCATCCCGGCCGTGCGGGACGCGATTATCGCCGCGGCTCAGACCACCGGGAAGCCGTTCGTGAAGACCCACGCCCCGGACCTGAAGCGCGGCAAAGCCGGCTCACCACTGGTCGATAAGCTCGGCGAGGAATTCACCCGCGGCGGGAGCGCGCTGGGCGGGGCCAGCATCTACTTCGAGAAGAGCTATTACTGACCCCGCGCGGTCACTTCGGGTGTGGGTTTGCTTGCGGACCGGTTCGCGTGTACCATTCGCTCTGTCGCGCCCGCGCACGCCGCCGGGCGGCCCGACCCGCCCTTCCCGACACGACACATGGCTTCACCACCCGTCACGTTCCCGTGTCCGTTCTGCGGTCGCCGTATGGGCGTGCCGGCCGAGTTGCTCGGTAAGCAGGTCCGGTGCCCGCACTGCAAGCAGGTGGTGCTGGCCCCGGTGACCGCCGGGCCGGCACCCGCGCCCGCCGCGGTCGCGCCACCGGCTCCGCCGCCACCGGTCTTCCAACCGCCGCCGCCCGTACCCGCGCCAATGCCGAAGCCGCAGCCCGTCGCGGTCGCGCCGCCACCGGCCCCGGTGCCCGTTCCGCCCCCGCCCCCGGTGCCGGAACCCGATCTGCCGGTGTTCAACATCCCGGTGCGGAAGGAAGGCGCGGATAGCATCCTCAGCGAGCCGAACGAGTCCGACGACGAAGTCTTCGGCTCGCATCCGGGCATTCGTCTGCCGGTGCTGCCGCTGCTGGACGCGACGCCCCCGCCCGCTCCGGCACCCGTTTCTCCGCCGGCGCACTCGCCCGCACCGGTTTCGGCCAGCCCGTTCGCGTTCGACACCGGCCCCATCGCGTTGCCCCCACCGGTGCCCGCGCCGGTCGCGGTCGCGCCGATCCCCGCGCCCGCGCCTCCCCCGGCACCGGTGTGGGTCGCTCCGGCCCCCGCACCTCTCCCGCCGCCACCGGCACCGGTGCAGCCGCCCGCCCCCGCGATGGGCAGCCCGTTCGCCGATCTGGAACCGGTCAGCCTGCCGGCCGCGTTCGCATCGGCTCCCGTCGCTCTGCAACCGGTCGCCGCACCAGCCCCGTTCCCTCTTATCGCGGCCCCGCAGCCGGCACCGCTTCCCGCCGTCGCGCTCGCGCCGGTCGGCGGGAACCCGTTCGCCGATTTCGACGCGGAGCCAACGGCCCCTTCGACCACCACCGTCCCCGGTGCCCCGCGCCCGGCCTCTACACCGGTCACGGAGGAGTTGCCGGATGAGGAACCGCCGCCCCGGCGGAAAAATCGCGACGACAGTGCCGAACCGGCGGAGAAGACGACCCGTGCGGGGCGGCAGCGCGCCGCGACCGGCGGTGGCGGGGTCAATCCCGTCATCCTGTACGTCGTCGCCGGCTACGCGTTCCTCGCGACCGCGCTCGCCGTGTACGGGCTGTTCTTCAAGTCCGGCGTCGATACCGGACACCCGCTCTCCACCATCCCGGACAACTTCGGCGAGTTCGCTCCGGCCGCGCGGAAGAAAGTCTCCAAGTACCGGTTCCCCGTGGACGGCGAACTGCCGGCTGACCAGCGCGCGGGGCTGGGCGGGAAGGTGGCCGTCGGGGAACTCGAGGTCACGCCGGTGAGGATCGAGAAGCGGAAGCTGCAGATCATTACCGAGCCGCTCCAGGGGCTGCCGGTGAACCAAGTCACCCCGAACCCGGCGTTCGTGCTGACGCTGTCCATCAAGAACACGTCGAGCGACCTGGACATCTTCCCGATGGACCCGGCGTTCACCCGCAAGGGCGACGACAGCGACAGGCCGATCACCCGCCTGGTGGTGAACAAGCAGAAGGTGTTCGCCGGCGGGTGGATCCAGTGGCCGTTTCCGGACAAGGTCAAGAAGCGGATCGAGGTGCAGCAGAAGAACGACTACGAACCGCTCCACCCGAACGAGACCCGCGAGTACGTGGTGTTCACCGAAGCGAGTTCGGACGTTGTGAAGGCGGTGGAGGGGTCGAAGGAGCCGCTACAGTGGCGGGTGGAGGTGCGCCGCGGGCCGGTCGCGTTCCGCGGCAAGGAGATCCCCGTCACCGCGATCGTCGGCGTGGACTTCAAGGCGTCCGACGTGCAGTGAAATGCGCGGAAGAAGTTGAACCTCCGCGCCGCCCGGCGCATCAAGCCCCGGTCGGAAGGCGAGTTCGGCCGGGGGCGCTTTTTCCCTTTACACAACATGACCGAACGCGAGTTCGCGTGGGACGTGGTCCGCACGCTCCAGACGGCCGGGTACGCGGCGCTCTGGGCCGGCGGGTGCGTGCGCGACGAGTTCCTCGGCCTGACGCCGCAAGACTACGATGTCGCCACCTCCGCCCGCCCGGAGCAACTCCGCCCGCTGTTCCGCCGACGGAACGAGATCGGGGCGCACTTCGGCGTGGTTCAAGTCATCGGGCCGCGCGGCGACGACGGCGGGTGGCTCACCGTCGAGGTCGCGACGTTCCGCTCCGACGGCACCTACACCGACGGCCGCCGCCCGGACGCGGTCACGTTCTCCTCGCCGGAAGAGGACGCCAAGCGCCGCGACTTCACCATCAACGGCATGTTCTTCGACCCGGTGAAGGCCGAACTGATCGACCACGTCGGCGGGCGGGCCGACCTGGACGCGAAGGTCCTTCGCGCCATCGGTGACCCGGTCGCGCGGTTCACCGAGGACAAACTCCGCATCCTCCGCGCGGCCCGCATGGCGACGCGGTTCGCGCTCGCGATCGACCCGGCCACGCACGCCGCGGCGAAGCGGATGGCGGCACAGATTCGCGCGGTCTCCGCGGAGCGCATCGGGGAGGAACTGCGGAAACTACTCGTTCACCCGAACCGCGCCCGCGGGCTGCGACTGCTGCGCGAACTGGACTTGGTCGAACCGATCCTGCCGGAGTTGGTGCCGACCTACACGCTCCCGCAAGGGCTGCCGGCCGCGCCCACCGGCACTCTCTGGGATCACACCGTTCGCGTGGTGGAGTGTTTGGAAGAACCTACCCCCCCGGCCCCCCTCCCTGAAGGGAAGGGGGAGTTAGCGGGCGAAGAGTCCGGGCGAGCCGCGAGTGCCAACGAGCGGTTGTCTTCCTCCCCCTTCCCTTCAGGGAGGGGGG
>JAYUBA010001111.1:0-4001 GCA_043741075.1 Frigoriglobus sp. | reverse complement strand
AAGGGGGGAGGTCAAAACCAAAGCAAGCAGACGGTTGCGGCGCGCAGCGCGCGTCAGTTCTTCGGCGGCGGGCCGTCCTTCTTGGGCGGGCCGTCCTTCTTCCCGCCCCACGGGCCGCCCCACGGCCCCCCGCCGAAGCCGCCGGGGCCGAACGGCTTGCCGCCCGGTCCGCCGAACCCGCCGTACTGGCCCGCGTTCTTGCTCGCCGCTTCCGCCCCACTCCGGTCCTTCAACCGCTCGCACACGTCCGACAGCGCCCAGTACGTCATCCCCAGCCAGTCGCGACCGGAGTTCGGGCCGTCGCCGCGGGCCGCGAACGGCCGCAACTCCTCCACCGACTCCTCCAGCACCTTCCGCGCGGCCGACGCGCCGCCGCGCTCCGTCAGCACCACGGCCAGCCGCAGGCGCGCGAACGCGAGGTCGAGGTGGCCCAGCGGCGGGCGGATCGCGGCGTCGGCGGACGCGAGCGAATCGACCGCGGCGCGGTACGCCGCTTCCGCGCCGGGGCGGTCGCCGGCCTGTTCGCGGGCGAAGCCGGCGCGGAACTGCACCGTGCCCGCCAGCCACGCGTGACCGCTCGCGAGTTCGGCCGCGCGGCGCAGGCCCGCGTCGCGGTCGCCGGGGAACGCCTCCGGCGGCGCGATCAGGTACGTCATCACCAGTTCCGCCCGCATCCCGTCGTTGTCCGGGAACCGCGCGGCGAGCGGTTCGAGCAGCCCGACGGCGCGGCCGAACGCGGCCACCGCCTTCTCCGGGCGCTTCAGCCACACGTGCGCCTCGCACACCCGGCGCGACGCCTTGGCCGCTTCGAACTGGAGCCGCGGGTTCGGCGCGGTCTGCTCCGCGAACTTGTCGTAGAAGGTGAGGACGGCATCGAGAATCGCGGCCTTGTCGGAAGCGGAATCGGCCGCGGGGCCGCCGCTCGGACCGCCGGGAGCGCCGGCCCCGCCGACCCCGCCCGGCGGCGCGCGGTCGGGTCCGCCGACGTGGCCGCCCTTCCCGCCCGGCCCGCCCATCGGCGGCAGGGGAATGCCGAAGCCCTGGCGCCCGGTGCCGCCGGCCGCCTCGAACACCTTCTCGAACGTGTCCAGCGACAGCCGCAAGTTCGCTTCGAGCCGCACGGACATCTGCTGCGCGTCGGCCGTTGCCGCTTCGGCCTTGCGCTGTTCCCGCTGCGCGTCCTGGCGGAGGGCCGATTCGCGGCCGAGCGCGGCGGTCGTGTTCGCGTACCCGGCCCAGCCGGTCACGGCCGCCAGCGAGACCGCGGCCAGCGTGCTCACCGCCAGCGACGCGACCGCCGGGTTCTTCCGGCACCAGCGCCACGCGCGCGACGCGAGCGTGGTCCGGCGCGCCCGGATCGGCCGGTCGTCGAGGAACGCTTCGAGGTCTTCGGCCAGGTCGCGGGCGGTCGCGTACCGGGCGTTCGGCTCGCGGGCCATCGCCTTCAACACGATCGTTTCCAGGTCGCGCGGGATGTCCGGGTTCAGCTCGCGCGGCGGGCGCGGGTCGGTGTCGGCCACCAGCTTGATGAGCCGCGCCGGGGAGTCGGCCGCGTAGGGCGGTTCGAGCGTGAGCAGTTCGTATAGGGTGGCACCGAGGCCGTACACGTCGCTCCGCGCGTCCGCGTCGCCGCTCAGGCACTCGGGCGGCAGATATTGAAGCGTGCCGAGGATGTCGCCGGTCGCGGTGAGGCCGTCGGCGTTCATCAGCTTCGCCAGGCCGAAGTCGGTGACCCACACGGTTTCGCCGTCGAAGATGAGGTTCGCCGGCTTCACGTCGCGGTGGAGTACGCCCTGCTTGTGGGCGTAGTGGAGCGCATACGCCACCTGAAGGCCGACCTCCGCGACGAACCGCCGGTCGCGGCGCGGCGGCGCGGCGGCGACGGCGGGCGCGTCGGGCGCGCCCCCGCCGCTGGCGCTCATCGGCTCGGTGTCGGGGTGGTCGGCGACCTTCGTCCGGCTCGCGGCGGTTCGGTCCCGCCCTTCGCCCTTCCGCCACTGCCACACGACCGCGTGCAGCCCACAACCGGGGATGAGTTGCATCACGTAGTACGGCAGCCCGTCCTGCTCGCCGACGCCGAACACCGGCACGATGTTGGTGTGGTGGAGCTTCGCGGCGGCCTGCGCCTCGCGCACGAACCGCTCGCGCCGCGTCGGGTCGAGTTGCGCGTGCCGGGCGAGCACCTTGAGCGCGACCGGGCGGCCGAGCGACTCCTGCACTGCCTCGAACACGACGCCCATGCCGCCGCGGCCGAGTTCGCGGACGATGCGGAAGTCGCCGAGCCGGGCCGGCAGTGACGGGGCGGCCACCGCGGTCGGGTGGCGGAACCGCTTCAGCATCTCCATCTGCGCGACGGCCGGGAGCAGTTCGCGCAACTGGTCGGCGTGTTCGGGGTGTTCCGCGGCGTAGTCGCCGACGGACGGGTGCTCGCCGCGCCGCAGCCGGTCGGCGAAGTCCTCGGCCAGCACGTCCACCGGGTCGCGGTCGTCGGAGAGCATGGGTTTCTTCCGAAGGCGAGCGGCCGGGTTCATCCCGGCCGACTTCAACATCTACAAACCACCGCGGGGATGAACCCCCCGGCTCGCCCGTTCATTCGCCGAACCCCGGAATCGTCTCCAGGATCTGCTTCAGCCGGGCCAGCGCCCGCACGTAGCGCTTGCTCGCGGCGGCCGGTTGAATGCCCAAAATCTCGGCCGTGTCGGTGTTGCTCAACTCCTCGAAGTGCCGCAGGGCCAGCACCTCGCGGTCGAGCGCGTCCATCCGGTCGAGCGCCTCCTCGAGCCGGGCGAACGACTCGGTGCGGGCGGCGGCGTGGCTCGGGCTGGTGCCGCCGCCGAGTAGGCACGCGGCCAGACACGCCGAGTCCGCGCCCGGCCCGCCGCGGTGGATCGGCACCTCGTGGCCCACGTCCCGCTTCTGCGCCAGGTGCTCGCGGTGGACGTCGGCCAGCCGCTGACCCACCACCAGCCGCAGCCACCCGAAGAACGGCTGGTCCGGCTTCTCGAAGTAGTGGTCGATGCGCTTCAGCGCGTCGATGTACGCCTCTTGGAGTACGTCCGACGGCGACACGCGGCCGGCGAGCCGGTGGTCGAGCCGCAGTTGCACCATCCGCCGCAGCTTGTCGCGGTGGCGGGCGAACAGGTCGGCCAGCGCCGGCTGGTCCCCGGCGCGCACCCGCGCGAGCAGGTCGGCAATGTCCGCTTCGCCTTCGGCCGGCATTCGCGCCCCCCAATCGTGACACCACCAGGATAAACGAAACGGCGGCGCGGGGGCGACCGCGTTCCGCGGGGATGAGAACCGTCTGAAACCGGTCGCGGTGCGGGCGCGTCGGGGTTTACTATCCTTGTAGGGAACGCGTCCGACCGGGGGCCGAGATCGGCCCGGTGCCTCTTCACGCTGCGGAGTACGTCACATGTTCTGGGTTTCCAAGGTAATCGCCCCACTCGCCCTGGTCGCGGGCATCGCGGTCACGACGACCGTCGTGATGGCCGACGGGGACGGCAACCAGCCGGACAGGAAGGTCGAGGACAGGAAGAAGGACGACCGCAAGGTCGAGGACAGGAAGGGGCCGCCGCCGAAGCCGGACGCGGTAGTGGACGCGTGGCTGGCCGTGCTGCTGACCAAGATCACCGACCCGCACGACACGGTGCGCGACAGCGCCCGCGGCGCGATCGTGAGCGTCGGCCCGGCGGCGATTCCGGCCCTCCAGAAACTCGCCGACGGCGACGACCCGGCGAAGGCGGTCGCGGCCCGCAAGCTGATCGGCACGATCCACCACGGCCACGGCGGTCCGGGCGGTCAGCCGGGTCGGCCGGGCATGGGCGGGATGGGCTTCCCCGGTGGCGGCATGGGACCGATGGGACCGGGCGGGCGCGGCGGCCCCGGCGGTGGCCCCGGCGGCATGGGGCCGATGGGTCCGGGCGGGCGCGGCGGCCCCGGCGGTGACCGCAAGGGCGGGCCGGAACGCGGCGGACGCGACGAGAGGGACGTGGAGGTCGCCC
>JAYUBA010001110.1:0-4007 GCA_043741075.1 Frigoriglobus sp. | reverse complement strand
GCTCCCGCGGCTGCTCCCGCCCCCGCCGGACGGCACCATCTTCACCCCGCCGGAGCCGCACGACCCGGCCCCCCGCGGGTGGTTCTTCGCCCAACTGTGGGCCGAGGCGCGGCTCGCGGCGCGCATGTACTTCGACCCGCGGTACCGCGTCAGTCGCACGGCGCAGGTCGCGTTCCCGCTGTTCGCCGCGCTGCTCGCGCTGAACTACTTCCTGTTCTCGGTGTGGTTCTCGGTGGCGGTGGTCAGCCCGGTCGCGGAGCGCCTACTGGACGTGGTGCTCGCGGTCCTGGCGTACCGCGTGCTGGCGCGCGAACTCGACCGCTACCGGGCCGTCCTCGACTACCTCGCGAAGTACGCCCGCTGACGCGGCGCGGATCGACTTCTTCTTGTGGTGCGGGCGTCTCGCCTGCATCGCGTGTGCAGGCCAGAGGCCCGCACCACAATTCAAGGCGAGCCATGATCCGGTTAGGCGTGAACATCGACCATGTGGCGACCGTGCGGCAGGCGCGGCGGGCGACCGAGCCGGACCCGGTCGCGGCGGCGGTGCTCGCCACGCTCGGCGGCGCCGACGGCATCACGGTCCACCTGCGCGAAGACCCCCGGCACATCCAGGACCGTGACGTGTACCTGCTGCGCGACACCGTCACCACGCGGTTCAACCTGGAGATGGCCGCGTATGACGAGATCATCGCCATCGCGCTGAAGGTGAAGCCCGACGAGGCGACGCTCGTCCCCGAGAAGCGGCAGGAGCTCACCACCGAGGGCGGGCTGGACGTGACCGCGAACGTGGCGAGCGTGGGCGGGGCCGTCAACCGACTGCAGGCCGCCGGCATTCACGTGTCGCTGTTCATCGACCCGGACCCGCTCCAGATCGAAGCCGCCCACAAGCTGAGAGCCGACGCCATCGAGTTCCAGACCGCGAGCTATTCGGAGGCGAAGGGTGGGGCCGCGGTGGCGCGCGAACTGGAGAAACTCCGCAGCGCGACGGCGCACGCGACCGGCATCGGCCTGCACGTCCATATGGGCCACGGGCTGAACTACTGGAACGTGCGGCCGATCGTGCGCATTGCCGGCGTGGAGGAACTGAACATCGGGCACAGCATCGTCTCGCGTGCGGTGCTGGTCGGCATGGAGCGCGCGGTGCGCGAGATGAAGCAAGTGCTGCAGGAACATCAGCCGAACCCGCGGAAGTAGGCGAACGGCCGGCGTGAACCGGCTGGTGAGACCCATGCGACGCATCGAGAGCTACCCGCTGTGGATCGGAACCGCTCGCGACGCACGCGAGATTTCCGCCGTCCTGGACGCGGGCATCGAGGCGGTCGTCGACCTGGCGAAAATGTGCGAGCCGGTGAGGCCCACGCGCGAGTTGGTCTACCTGCGGTTCCCGCTCGTGGACGGGGCCGGCAACCCGCCGTGGCTGGTCTGCACCGCGGTTCACGGGGTCGAAGGGCTGGTGCGGCGCGGCGTGCCGACGCTGGTCGCGTGCGACGGCGGGATGAGCCGATCGCTCGTGATCGCGGCGGCGGCGATGTGGTTCCGGACGCCGAAAGATACGCCCGACGAGGTGTTACGCCGGGTCGCGACCGGCGGACCCGCCGACGTTCACCCGGCACTGTGGGCCGACGTAAAGCGATACGTGTTTACGGTATTCGAGGCGTTCTACTCGCCGGGCGAGTGACACATGTGGGCCGTGGTGGACACCGTTCCACGTGGAACGTCAGCGATTGAACGATGGTTAAATCTACCGGTGCCGGCCCTACTTCTTCACACTCACCAGAATCACCTCGCTCGCGTAGCCGATCTTCACCACGAAGTTGATCGCCACGAACCCCTGCACGCACACCGGCACGTCGGTGCATTCGGCCGCAGTTGCGTCGGCCTTCAAAGTGATGTGACCCACACTGCCGCCGCCCAAGAGCGTCTTGCTCTTGCCCTCCATCATCGTCACGCCCGGCGGGAGCGGGTTGCCGTACTGCTGGCCCAGGTGCCGCAGGATCACATCCAGGTTCACGTCCTTCGTGTACTGAGGCCCGCGGACCACCTCCACGTCGATCTTCACCTCCTCGCCGGGCTTCAGCGTGATGCGGGTCGGCTTCACCTTGATCGCGATCAGGTCCGACGGCCCGGTGACCGCCACCGACATCATGCCCGCGTCGAAGCGCGCGCGCCCGCCGCCGGGCGCGTAAATCTCTTCCATCGCAACGGCCGTTCGCGTGAGCGTCACGGGCTTGGCGTTCTCGTCGGTCGCGTCCGCGGTGCCAGTTACCTTCACCGCGGCGGCGTCCACCTTCGCGTCCGCCGCGGCCGATACGACGAGCAACCCTTGCGTCATGTTCGCGGGGATGGTGAGGGCGTTCACGGTCACGCCCGCGGGCAAGCCCTGCACGTCCACCTTCACCGACCCGGCGAAGCCGTTCGACCGCGTGACCTGCACGTACCACGCGGTGCGCGAGCCGGGGCCGATCATCGCCTTCGACGGGTCGCACTTGATCGTGAAGTCGGGCCGGGCGAAGTCGCATTCGAGGTAGTACACGAACCCGTCGCCGCCCTTGTTGTTCAGGTCGCGCACGCGAACCACGTACTCGCCGTCGACTGTCGGCGTGAAGAACAGCCCGGAATCCTTGCCGAACAGGTCGTCGTTGGACGCGAGGATTTTGCCGTCGGGCGTCATCACGTCGATCTGCGAATCGAGTTGACTGGTGAGCGGCGTGCCGAACCGGCGGGCGAAGATTTCGATGCGGATCGCCTTGCCCTTCGTCGCGGTGAAAACGAAGTGGTCGAGGTCGCGCTTCGTGCCGATGCGGCCGTTCGCCCCGCCCGGCAGCGCCATACGCGTGGCCTGCTTCGGCGTGTCGTTCGGCTCCTGCTCCTCGACCAGCGGCAGCGCGGTGACGACCACCGGCACCGGGTTCGTTTCGATGCCGTTCAGCTTGAGCGGGACCGTGTGAATGCCGGGCGCGGCCGGGGCCGCGAGCGTCCACCCGTTGCCGGCGAGTGCGGCGCTGCCGACCGGAAACGCCTTCACGGTCTTACCGGGGTTCACCGCCAGCGGGAACGAGTACACCGCGCGCGGGGCGTCGGTGATCGCGAGCGCGTACGCCCACCGCGGGTCGCCGTCGTACTTGGCGTCGCGCACCGCGACGCGGTACTCGCCGTCCTTCGGCGCGGTGAACGTCAGCACCGGGTCGGCGAAGTAGCCGTCGTCCGCGGCGGCCAGTTCGCGGCCGTCGGCGTCGTACACCGCGATGAGCGGGTCGGCGTGCTTCTGGAGGTCGTGAATCTTGTCCTGGATGCGGGCGCAGATCACTTCGAGCGTGAGCGTCTGTCCGGCCTTCGCGCTGAACGCGTAGTAATCGACGGCTTCGGCCAGCCGGATGCGCCCGCACACCACCGCCGGCACCGGGATCGGCGTCGGCTTCGCCATCGTGGTGGGCGTGGCCTTCTCCGCGATCACCGCCGCGTCAACGATCAGGAGTTGGCCGAGCGAGGAGATGCCGAGCGACGACGCGATGCGGAACTCGCGCGGGCCGGTGGCCGCGTCGGCCGCGACCGTCACCTTGAGCTTGCACGACAGGACGAGCGGCGCGGGAAGCTTCGGGTCCGCGGCCTTGGGCGCGTCCTTCGCGGGGACGACTTCCGCCGTGACGCCCGCGCCTTCGACCAGCACCTTGTACGCGCCCGCGAGCGAACTCGTGCGGCACTCGACGGTCACCTCGGCCGCCGTGCCGCGCTGCACCGCGACCGGCGAGACGTGCGTGACCATCGGGAACGAGGTCTGCGCCGCGCCGCCCGGGGCGAACGCGGCGACACAGATGAAGGCGGTGACGGCGCGCATGGGAACGGCTCCAGGCGGGCGAACCGCGAGTGGGCTTTGGTTTTGCCCTCTCCCCTTGCGGGAGAGGGTGGCGGCGCTTCGCCGCCGGGTGAGGGGGCGCTGAGCGACACGATACAGGCGAAGCGGTCTTGGAGCGTGGAGGTTTACCCCTCACCCGTCGGCGAAGCGCCGC
>JAYUBA010001109.1:0-4015 GCA_043741075.1 Frigoriglobus sp. | reverse complement strand
GTTGTCCGCGCCGTACTCCTTGAACGAGTACTCGATCTTGGTGAAGTTGATCGACAGGCTCTCGCTGGGCCGGTCGCCACCGCTGGACAGCGAGTAACCGCTAATCATGCAGTTGGTCAGTTTGTACTCGGCGTACATCCGCAGTTGCCCCGCGTCGGTCGAGCAGAAGTGGACCGTGCAGTCCACGCCCTTGCCCTTCAGCCCCTCCTGGAGCCACGCGAACGACGACTTGTCCATCTGCTTGGACACCGACACCTCGCTGATCGACGGGGCCGACGACTCCCGGTTGGCCGACTTGCCGACCGGCGACCCGATGCCGCGGCCGACGCCCCAGTTGAAGCTGGTCGCCTCCACCCACCCGATGTGCCCCTGCTCGGTCACGTTCCCCACGATGGCCCCGTACTTGACGTAGATCGGCATGAACCTGCTCCTGTTAGTGGGGCGAACCCGCCCCGCCTGTGAACCCGTTTCGTTTCGGGCCTACTCGCGGCCCGGTGTTGGATGCCTGGATTACGCCGGGCGGGTTACGATCCTATCACGGATTTTCCCCGCCGCGCGGAAAAAGCAGCGGGCAGAGGGCAGTGGGCGGAGGAAGCCGCCGCAGATAAACGCAGGGGACGCAGATTCAGGCAGACAGAACAGAGATGAAGGGCATTCGATTCATTCTGATTTCTCTTCCGTTTTCGATCTGCGTCTTCTGCGTTTATCTGCGGCTGCCTTTTCTACCCACTACCCACCGACCACTCCCTGTGGTTTAATCGACGGTTCGCCAGTCGCGCTCACCCCGCCGGAGACCCGCTCATGCGGTTCGTCCTCTCCCTCACGGCTTCGCTCGCGCTCGCCGCGCCGCTGTTCGCGCAGCCGAAGCTGCCGAACCTGCCGCCCGACCTCATGGCCCCGACCGACGCGCTCGCGCCCGCCGACGAGCGGAAGGCGTTCACGGTGCCCGCCGGGTTCGAGGTGCAACTCGTCGCCAGCGAACCCGACATCCAGAAGCCGATCCAGATGGCATTCGACGCGAAGGGCCGGCTGTGGGTCACCACGTCGTACCACTACCCGTTCGCGTCCGCGGGCAAGCCGAGCGACAAGCTGTTCGTGCTGTCCGACTTCGACGCGAACGGCAAGGCGAAGACGGTGCAGACGTTCGCCGACGACCTGAACATCCCCATCGGCATCCTGCCGCTGCCCGACTGCAAGTCGTGCATCGTGTCGAGCGTGGGCGAGATTCGCAAGTACACGGACACGAAGGGGACCGGCAAGGCGGACGCGATGGAAGTGCTGTACAAGGGGTTCGGCTCCCGCGACACGCACGGCATGTACAACTCGTTCACGCTGATGCCGGACGGGTGGGTGTACGCGTGCCACGGGTTCAACAACGACAGCAGCGTAACGGGCAAGGACGGGCACGAGGTAAAGATGCAGTCCGGGAACACGTTCCGGTTCCGGCCGGACGGCTCGCGGATCGAGGTGTGGACGCGCGGGCAGGTGAACCCGTTCGGCATGGCGGTCGATCCGTGGTTCAACCTGTACACCGCCGACTGCCACTCGAAGCCGATCACGCAACTGATTCCGGGCGGTTACTACGACAGCTTCGGCAAGCCGCACGACGGCCTGGGGTACGCGCCGCATGTGACCGCGCACCCGCACAAGAGCACCGGGCTGTGCGGGCTGGTGTGGTACGACGCCGACCACTTCCCGAAGGAGTACAAGGGTACGATGATGCTCGGGGACGTGGTGAGCAACTGCATCAGCGCCGACCGGATCGAGTGGAAGGGGGCCAGCCCAGTGGCGAAGGAGCTGCCGGACTTCCTGACGAGCAAGGACCGGTGGTTCCGCCCGGTGGACATCAAGCTGGGGCCGGACGGCGCGCTGTACGTCGCCGACTTTTACAACAAGATCATCGGCCACTACGAGGTGGATCTGAAAGACCCGCGCCGCGACAAGGACCGCGGCCGAGTGTGGCGCATCGTGTGGAAGGGCGTCGATGGGAAGGCGCCCGCGCCGAAGTTCCACCGCGCCGACTTCACGAAGGCGGACAACGACGACCTGCTCGACGATCTGTTCCACCCGAACCTGACGGTGCGGTTCCTCGCGGGCCACCAGCTCCGGGCGCGCAGCGCGGCGGGGAAAGACAAAACGGGCAGTGGCACGATTGAAACGCTCAAGAAGAATCCGGGCGTAGCGGAGTCGGTCATCGGGTGGTCTGCGTTCATCATGGAGGCCGCGAACAAACCCAAACCCCTTGATTTCCTGCTAACGCGCGGGCTTACCGAAGAGGCAAATTTGAAAGGGGAGCAATTTACCGGGCACGTCGTGCGCGCCATGTCGAGCCGTCCAAGTTGGGGTGCGACCGAGCGCAAAATCATCCTGGATGTGTTCAAAGAGCCTAGCTCGGTCCACCAGACGCGGGCCTGCATCGAAGCGGTGATCGCGCACCCGCACGCGGACTTCGTGCCCCCGGTCATCGCGGTGCTGAAGAAGTGCTCGCCCGACGACAACCACCTGCGGCTGGCCGCGAAGATCGCCCTGCGGAACTGCTTCCTGGCCGCGCCCTACAGCCTCTCCAAGTCCATCGGGTCAGACGAGAAGACAGACCTGCTCCTCGTAGAGGTGTTGCTCGGCGCCCGCACTGCGAGCGGCGCGAAGGAGCTAGTCGCGATCGCGCAAGCCCGAAACCTGCCCGTGCCGCTGCTGACGGCCGCGGCCGAACTGGTCGGGCGGTATGGCGCTCCTTTGTACCGCGGCGAGTTCACGTCAACGGTAGCAGCGACAAAAGACGACATCGTTCGGAACGCGGACGTGCTTCTCGCCATGTTCCGCGGGGTTCAGGCCCAGGGGACCAAGCTGACCGAAAACGAGGTCAAGCAAGTCACCGCCGCCGTCACCCAGGTGCTGGACCCAGTCAGCAAATTGGCGGAAGACGACAAGCCCATCCCCGCGGATGCTGTGGCACGGACAAACGCCGTGCTGAAGGTCGTTCATGCGCTGCCGACCGTCGCGGATGCGGGCACCTACACGGATGGACGAAGGGGTGCGATCGCGGCTCGGCTCGGCTACATCATTGAGTGCAAGATCGCCCCCAACGAGCTGCGGGTCGCCTGTTGCGAGGCACAGTTCGTGGCTCACGGCAGGATCGCCTATCAGAGGTTCCGCAGCGTAATGTTCGACAAAGATGTTGCGCCGGAACTCAAGGAACGGCTGCTGATCGCTGCCGCCGGGTCGAACGTCCCCGACGCGCAGATGGACGCGCGCGACGCGCTCAAGAACATGCCGTATCGCGTCGCGGTTCCCATCGGCCTGGCGCTCGCTGGCACGCCCGCCGGTGCCGACATCCTGCTCGTCGCCGTCAAGGACGGCAAGGCCCCGCAGCGGCTACTTCAGGAGAAGGCGATTCTGGAGCGGCTGAAGGGGTCGAATCCGCCGGGCTGGGAGAAGCGCGTCGCCGACCTCACGAAGAACCTCCCGCCGGCCGACCAGCGGATCGCGGCGCTGCTCAAGACCCGCGCGGACGCGTTCGCGAAGGCCAAGCCCGACAAGGCCGAAGGGGCGAAGCTGTTCACCAAGCACTGCGCCGCGTGCCACCGCGTCGGCGACGTGGGCGGGAAGATCGCCCCGCAGCTCGACGGCGTCGGGGTTCGCGGCGTCGAGCGGCTGCTCGAAGACATCCTCGACCCGAACCGGAACGTCGATCAGGCGTTCCGCGCCCGGTCCATCACCCTCACCAACGACAAGACGCTCACCGCCCTGATGCTCCGCGTGGAGGGCGAGGTGCTGGTGGTCGCGGACCTGGAAGGGAAGGAGCAGCGCATCCCGCTCAAGGAGATCGCGGTGAACCGCGAGACGATGCTGTCCGCGATGCCGGCGAACTTCGACACCGTGGTGCCGGAGGCCGACCTGCACCACATCGTCGCGTACCTGCTCGACCAGAAGGCGAAAGACCCGCCGCCGAAGAAGTGACGTGCGCTTCGCTCTGACCTCCCCCCTTGAGGGGGAGGTCGGCGGCGCCTCGCCGCCG
>JAYUBA010001108.1:0-4016 GCA_043741075.1 Frigoriglobus sp. | reverse complement strand
GCCGGCCTTCTGGACGCTGAAAGCGTCACCGTGTAATAGCCAGGGGTTTCAACCCCTGGTGCCCGCGGAGGGTCGCGCGATGCCGTACAAACTCGTAGTGTGGGACTTCGACGGGACGCTGGCCGACTCGCTGCCCACGGCCGTCGGCATCTTCAACCGGCTGGCCCCGGAGATGGGGTTCCGGCCGCTCGACGACGTGACCGCGGCCCGCGGCATGTCCACGCGCCAGCTCCTCCGCCAGCAGGGCATCTCGCTGTGGCGGCTCCCGCGACTGGTGCGCCAGTACCACGCCCTGGCGGCCGACGAGGCCGACAAGCTGAAGCTGGCCGCGGGGTTGCCCGCCGCGCTCGCGGCCATCGCGGGCGCGGGCGTGCGGTTGGGGGTGCTGTCGTCCAACCGCGAGGACAACATCCGCCGCTGCCTGCGGGCCAACGGCGCGGAGGGGCACTTCGCGTTCGTCGTCGGCTACCCGCGCCTCTTCGGCAAGGGGAAGGCGCTGAAGCGCATCATTCGCGCCGAACGCCTGGATCGCTCGGACGTGCTGTACATCGGCGACGAATTGCGCGACGTGGAAGCGGCGAAGAAGGCCGGCGTGACGGTGGCCGCGGTCACCTGGGGCTTCCACACGGCGGACCTGCTGCGCACCGGCGAGCCGGATTACGTCGTGAACGATGTGCGGGAGTTGGTGGGGCTAGTGGGGATTGCAGGCGAACCCGGAGCGTGAGCGACGGGGTGAACGTCGGAGGCGCAGGTCGCGCGGAGGTCCACCCCGTCGCTGACGCTCCGGGTTCGCCAAGAAAGACTCACTTCGTCTCAAGCACCCTTTGAATTGCCAGCGCAAAGGCCCGACCCTCGTCGCTCGCTTCGCTCAGGCCGAGCGCCTTCGCCCGCAGGCGGGCCACGTCGTCGCCCTCGCCGGCGGTGCGGAAGTGCAAATACCACACGGCCCCGGCCCGCGGCGCGTCGTCCGCGAACACGTACGCCGGGCGCGTCAGCCGGTCGCCCGCGGCGCGGTCGAACTCCTTGCCCGCGTCGGCCAGCGTTTCGGGCGTCGTCTCGATGGCGACGAAGTTCAGGTCGCGCGTCGAAGCCATGTCCTTGACGGCGGCCACGTCCGCGCCGGCCGCGTGCAGGTAGATCGCGGTTCGGAACCCGGCGGCCTTGAGCGAGTCGAACCCGTCGAGCGCCGGCTTGCCGCCGGCGTACAGCCCGTCCTTCACCTTCGTGTAGCCCGCGAGGCCGGCGGCGGGCGCGGTCGCGGGCTTCACCGGCGCGCCGAGGACGCCCGGCGCGCCCGGTTGCTTGGGCCGCGCCGACATGCCGCCCGGCAGCGGGTCCGGGAACAGCACGTCGGGGCCGGTCCGCGGTGCGGGCGTGCCCGCGCCCGGCGGGAGGAAGCCGCTCGGCCCCGGCGGCAGCACCGACGGCGTGGTCGGCAGGCCGGTCGGCGGCAGCAGCAGCGGGCCGCGCGACCCCGGCGGGATCGGACCCGGACCCGCCCCGCAGCAGTCGTCCTTCTTGTGGCACCGGTGCCGGCACCCGACGAGCGCGACCAGGAGCGCGGCGGAGGTGAGAAGCAGCATTCGGCGGTACATGTGAGACCCCTCCGTTCGTCCACGAAGACCCCTACTCCTGACTTCCGATTCTACGTTGTAAAAGTTACCGGCCGACGGGAGTTGACCCGATCCGAACCGATTCCGGTCGCACCGCGGGGCGGACCTACCGGTTATGCGAAGTACGCGGGCACGGCGACGTGGGCAAGATGAATGGGGAACAGGCAGTGAGTGAGAATGGCGACTGGCTGATTCGCCGCGGGGCGCGGTAGAATGACGCGAGCAGGCGAAGGAGACGCGACATGGCGACGGCAACGATTCCGGGCACGGCACACGCGAACCCGTGGGCGATTACACTGTCTCGCCCCGCGTTCGACCTGTTCGTCGGACCGGACGGGTCGCCCGCCGGTCGAACGTGGGAACAACTGATCGGCGACGTGATTGCCCTCCGCACCTTACCCGCTGACTGGGACGGGCAAGGCGCGGAAGCCCCGCCCCCGGCCGTCGTGGACGGGGCGGTCTCACTGGCACGCGGCTTTCAAACCGACGGGGCGGTTGCCGCGGATCGGGCGATCGCGGGGGCGAACGGCACCGTCTTCTTCGAGTGGCACGGCCCGAACGGGTACGTCGAGATCGAGGTGACCGGCCCGCAGGAGGCGGAAGGGCGGTGGGTGCCGAGCGGGGCGAGCAAGGCGGTCGAGTTCCTCATCACGCGCCGTCTGACCGGTTGACTGCCGAACCGGAGATGCCGCCCATGAAGCCCGAAACGGAACCAGTCGCGCCGGACGAGTGGCTGATCCGCCTCGTCTGGGAAGACCGGGTGACGGACGGAGTGCCGGTCATCTCGCCGAACGCGTTCGAGCCGCGGAAGAACGAAACCGACGGCATCAGCTTCTTCCGTCGCGACTGCCTGAACGAGCCATCCGACGCATTATTCGTGATCCCCGAGGAGAAGCGGTCTCGCTACGCGATCGTGTTGATTCCCGTGAGCCAACTCGCTTCGCTCAACCTCTCTGTTCAACCCGCCAAGATCGACACCGTTCCCGGCCATGTGGTCGTGCCGGAAATCAACATCACCGACTACCGCGCGAACAAGGCGCGGTTCACGCCGATCAAGTTGCGGCTGGCCGAGGCGGCGAGCGATCACATCATGCGCCGCCCCGGCAATCCGCCTGCCGCTCACGCGTGACCCTTCCCTCTTCGCCCCCGCACGCTGTGCGGGAACAGCTTCTCCTGGATCAGGTTGCCGCGGGCGTCGAGCGGCAGCGCGATCGGGTCGCCCACGAACTCCAGGTGCGGGTGCCCCGTCACGTCCGCCGCCAGCGGGGCCGACACCCACACCTCCGACACCTCCAGCGTGTTCGGGATCACGCAGAACTTCACCTTGTCGTACTCCGGCTGCCAGCACGTCTCCAGGCACCGCTCCATCACCTCGCGGTCGGTATCGAACGCGAACGGCAGCTTCGAGCGCCACAGCGACCGCGCGGTGAAGTTGTTCATGCGGAACGGGATCGGGTCGATCGACGCGATCGCGCGCGTCGTGGTGATGTCCGCCAGCCCGATGCCGGTCGCGTTCCCGTGGCTCTCCGGCGATACATCCAGCACCGCGATACGCACGATTCGCGGGTCGTTCGTCTCCGCCTCCGGGGTCGCCTCGACCAGCATCCGGCCGATCACGTTCGGGTCCATCCCGGCCCCGGAGTAGTTCTTCCCGCTCTCGCCGATCACCAGCACGTCCATCCCCTTGAACGGCAGCCGGCCCATCAGCTTGCTCGCCTGCTCCAGCAGCACCGGTTCGCGGACGTACAGGTCGTCGCGGTCCACCACTTCGAGGTGGGCGGTTTCCTCCCGCGCGTTCTCCAGCGTCGCGAGGCCGCCGAGGAACGGCGTCTTCTCCAGGATCACCTTGCCCGATTCGGGGATCATGTCCCGCAGGCCGCGGGTGCCGAAGCTGTGAACCTGGTCCGCGCCGCGCTGCTTGCCCAGGCCGATCACGAGCATCTTCAGAATGCCGCTCTCGAACGCCCCGCGGAAGTCGGTGTGCGGTTTCACGCGCGACACGGTCACCACGCCGTCGGCCGCGAGCGCGTTCTTGTCCCACCAGACCGGTTGGCCCCACGAGTTGGTGCCAATGTTCACGGCGTCCATGTCCGTGACGACCGGCACGCCGAGATGTGCCTCGTCGATGTCGTAGCTGGCGAGCAGTTCGCGCTGCCCGTCGGGCGTGGCCCCGCCGTGCGACCCCATCGCGGCCACGACGAACGGCTTCGCGCCGAGTTCCTTTAGCGCGTCGATGGTGGCTTTCGCGAGGGTGAGGTAGTTCGCGAGGCCGCGGCTCCCGCACCCGACGGCGATGCGCATACCGGGTTTGATGCGCGTCGCGGTCTTGGAGGTGAGCCACTGCCGCCGCACGGCACCGGGCACGTCGCCGACGGCGGGCTGCGGGGCGGTCTGGCGAACGAG
>JAYUBA010001107.1:0-4021 GCA_043741075.1 Frigoriglobus sp. | reverse complement strand
GTCACCGAGTCGTTCGCCGGGGTCGGAAACCCGTTCGCCCTCGGAGTGCCACGCCCCGGCGAGACGGTTCTGGACCTCGGCTGCGGGGCCGGGGTGGACTCCATTCTCGCCGCCCGCCGGGTCGGGCCGGCCGGCCGGGTCGTCGGGGTGGACGCGACCGAAGAGATGGTCCGGAAGGCCCAAACCAACGCCGCGACCGTGGGCGTCGCGAACGCCGCGTTCCACCACGGCGAGGCCGACCGTCTACCGGTCGCCGACGGGACCATCGACCTGCTGATCTCAAACGGCGTGTTCAACCTGTGCTTCGACAAGTCGAAGGTGTTGGCCGAGGTGTACCGCGTCCTCAAGCCCGGCGGCCGGTTACAGATGGCAGACATCTTGCTCGGAGCGGACGTGCCCGAGAGCGATGTCGAGCGAAAGGGCGCGTGGTCCGACTGAATCGCCGGCGCGGTCAAGGGGCGGTCGCTCCTTCAGATGTTGACCGAGGTCGGGTTCGCGGGGGCCGAGTTCCACGGGTGGACGGGGTACGTCACGTCGTCCCGTACGCAGGGCGGGCTGGTCACGGCGCACAAGCCGTGCGGGACACCCGCCGCCGACGGCGCCGGACCGGATCGCACGGTCGGGACCACGGAGTCCGCCCGATGACAAAGGTTCTCTCGGTGTCCTACGGGGCCGTCTGCTACCTGACCTTCCTCGGCACCTTCCTGTACGCGGTCGGGTTCGTCGGCAACCTCCTCGTACCGAAGGCCATCGACAGCGGGCCGGTCGTGTCGCTCGGCGAGGCGGTCGCGACGAACGTGTTGCTGCTCGGCCTGTTCGCCGTCCAGCACAGCGTCATGGCGCGGCCCGCGTTCAAGCGGGGGTGGACCCGGACGGTGCCGCCGCACCTGGAGCGAAGCACCTACGTCCTCGCGAGTAGTCTCGTCCTGCTCCTGTTGTTCTGGCTGTGGCAGCCGATGCCGGAGGTGGTGTGGGCGACCGGACCGTCGGCTGCCGCCGTTCTGTGGGCCGTGTTCGGGTTCGGCTGGGTGGTTGTGCTGGTCTCCACCTTTCAGATCGACCATTTCGACCTGTTCGGTTTGCGGCAGGTGGTTCTGTTCGCGCGGGGCCAACCGTACAGCCCACCGCCGTTCCGCGTCCGGGGTCTGTACCGGGTCGTCCGGCACCCGATCATGCTCGGTTTCCTGATCGCGTTCTGGGCCACGCCGACGATGACGTGGGGGCACCTCTTGTTCGCCGGGGTGACGACGGCCTACATCATCGTCGGCGTGTGGTTGGAGGAGCGGGACTTGAGGCACGCCTTCGGCGAAACTTACGACCAATACCGCCGTCGGGTCGGAATGCTCCTTCCCCGGCCCGGCGGAAGCGGCGAGTCGCGGGCGTAACCCGGAACGCGAGAAGCGAAGTATCCGGTCGTGCCGCACAACACGAATGCACGGCTCGGGCAAGGGCGACCGCCCAGCAAAGAAGCTGCGAAGCCGGGTTGTGTGTTGCGAAACGAGTCCCACCGGTCTTGCCGGCGGACTTGTCGAACGGGTAACCGTTCATGGGTAGAAAATCTGGAAAACAAGGTGTTAGGAGTTACGCAGTGCAGCCATAAACCACTGGTACTGAACACCTTACGGGAACCGCCTCATTTGAAGGCCATTCGATACAAGTGGCTATTGGTGAACGACTTACGGCGATCTTCCGCGTCCAACTGCGTAACTCCTACTCTGTTTCCACATCGTTTATTCACGAAAACTACACAACCTGTGTCCGGCGGCGCGAACGGCCCTTCGACCGCTGAAATCAGTGGCGATTGTCCGCTCGCGCGTGCCCCCGGTCCGGCACCGGGGGTGAGCGGTTCCCCGCCCGACGGGTTACTCCTCTCCCCGTTCACCGACCGGATCGTAGGATCACTCCCCACCGTCCGTGGCCCGGAGATCCTCATGTTGATCGATCGGCTCGTCCGCTTCCTGCTCCCGCGCGCGGACCAGTTCTTCGTCCTCCTCGAAGAGTTGGCCGACAAGATCGACGCCGGGGCGGCGGTGTTCGCCGAACTGGAGGCCGCCACCAGTCACGACCAGATCGAGGCCGTCGCCGGCCGACTCAAGCCGATCGAGACCGAGGCCGACGGCGTCTGCCAGCGGCTCTACCGGGAGATCGACCGGACGTTCGTCACCCCCATCGACCGCGAGGATCTGGCCCGCCTGACGAAGGTGCTGGACGACGTCGTGGACGGGATGGAACACACCGCCGCCTTCGCCTCCCTGTTCCGGTTCGCCACCCTGACCGACCCGATGCGGCACCTCGTCCGGATCACCGTCGCCTGCGCCCGCGAACTCGCCGGGGCCGCCCGCCGGCTCCGCAAGTTCGCCGACCCGGACTCGGTCAAGGGGGCGACCATCGCCCTCCACCTCCTGGAGAACGAGGCCGACGCGGTGTACCGCCGGGGGATCGCCGCCCTGTTCGACGACGGCGTGCCCGCGATCGAACTGGTCCGCCAGAAGGACATGCTCTTCAGTCTGGAGGAGGGCGTGGACCAGTGCGAGGACGCGATGGACGTGATCCGCTCGGTGGTGGTGAAAAATGGGTAGCGCGTTCACCGTCCTCGTCGTCGTCGTGGTTCTCGCCCTGGCGTTCGACTACATCAACGGGTTCCACGACACCGCCAACGCGATCGCCACGGTGGTGTCCACCAACGTCCTCCCCGGGCGCACCGCCGTGCTGCTCGCGGCGGTGTGCAACTTCGTCGGCGCGTTCGTCGGGGTGGGGGTCGCCAAGACCATCGGCGGGGACATCGCGGACCCGGCGTCGATCACCCAGGTCGTCGTCGCCGCCGCCCTGCTCGGCGCGATCTTCTGGAACCTGCTGACGTGGTACTTCGGCATCCCGTCCAGTTCGTCGCACGCCCTGATCGGCGGGCTGGTCGGCGCGGTGTGGTGCCACCGGGTCGTTCACGGGACCCCCGCCGGCGACGCGATCTGGGGGCTGCTCACCTCGAAGGGCGTGGTGCTCACCCTCAAGGCCCTGGTGCTGTCGCCGCTGTGCGGGCTGCTCGGCGGGTTCCTAGTGATGGTCGCCCTGCTCTGGCTGGTGCGCCGCGCCCGGCCGGCGGCCGTGAACCGAAACTTCCGGGTCCTCCAACTCGGCTCGGCCGGGTTCATGGCGTTCGCCCACGGGTCCAACGACGCCCAGAAGTCGATGGGGATCATCACCCTGGCCCTGGTCGCCCACGCGTCGTCGCAGGGGCGGGCGGCGGACCTGACGGTGCCGGTGTGGGTGATCGTGGCGTGCGCGACCGCGATGGCCCTGGGCACGGCGTCGGGCGGGTGGCGGATCATGAAGACGATGGGCCACCGGATCATCAAGCTCCGGCCGATCAACGGGTTCGCCGCCGAGACCGCCGCGTCCGTCGTGATCCTGATCGCCACCTGGCTGAAGGCCCCGGTCAGTACGACCCACGTCATCTCGTCGAGCATCATGGGGGTCGGGGCGTCGAAGCGGGTGTCGGCGGTCCGCTGGGGCGTCGCCCGGAGCATGCTCGTGGCGTGGGTGCTGACGATCCCCGTCTCGGCGGCCGTCTCCGCCCTCACCTACCTCATCCTTCATTGGGCGTCGGGGTAACCGGCCCCGGCCGTGCCGCGTGGTCGCGCTCGCGGCCGACGTGCGCCCCGGCGACCGGACCCGTCCACAGGCGAGCGAGCAGGCACCACCCGCCGGCGGTCAGGCCGCCGCCGAACATGGTGCCGAGCGTGCCGCACACTTCCGGGTACGCGCTACCGACCTCGGCCCCCAGGACCGCCCCCGCGAGCGCCCCGCCCACGGCCCCGACCATCCCCGCGAGCGTCAGTCCCCGATCCGCGAGCGATTCGCCGGTTCCGCGTTCTGCCCCCGCCTCCGGGGCCGTCACGGGGGCGTGGTCGGTGAGTACGTCCAGTGTCGCCATCAAAGTCCCTCCGCTCCCGGCCCAATGCGGACCGGAGAAAATCGCAATCTGGCGGCTGGAGTCCGATCCCGTCGATGGGCTTTGCCCATA
>JAYUBA010001106.1:0-4026 GCA_043741075.1 Frigoriglobus sp. | reverse complement strand
TCGGAAGCCCCCTCTCCCCCTGGGGGAGGGGGTTGGGGGAGGGGTCTTAGTTTTCATCCGCGGTGCGGAGGCACACCAGCGGGCGGGGCGGGGCGACGCGCGTGAAGTCCGCGAGCGTCGCCACCGGCACCAGCTTGCGGCCGGTGATCCGCGCGGCGTCCGCCACGTACTCCGGCGGCATCACCACCGCGTGCGGGCCGGGCGCCGACAGCGCGTCCCGCAACTCGCCCCACTCGACAAGGGTATGAACCGGCGGGCCGAGGTGGTAGGCGAGCAGGTGCGACTCCGCCCGGAACAGCAGCACGGTTCGCGCCGGGGCGTGTGCGCGGATCGCTGCGGCGAACGGCCGTTTCTCCTGCTTCGCGGCTTCGACCGGTTCCACCGCGAACCACATCACCGGCCACACGGCCAGCCCGCACGCGAGCGCCGCGCCGAACGCCCACTTCGCGCGCTTCACGGACCGCGGGTCGGCGCGCGACGCGCGCCACCGCTCCGCGGCACAGCCGAGCGCGATCGCGGCACCGGGGAACGCCGGGAGCAGGTAGTCGGCGCGCTTGAACCGCGACGCGGACAGCACCACAACCATCACCACGAGCCACACCACGCCGAACCGAAAGAGCCGATCTTCGCGCCACGCGCCGGAGCGGACCGCCCACAGCGCGAGCGGCACGAGGGCGAGCGTCCACGGGAGGAAGGCGAGCGCGAACCGCGGGCCGTAGAACCACCACGGGTGCGACGCCAGCGCCTCCGACCCGCCGGTGAACCGCGCGACGTTGTGGTGCCAAAAGAACACGCGCACGAACTCGCCGTCGGTCGCGTGGTTCGCCCACACGAACCACGGCCCCGCGACGACCGCGACGACGAACACACCCAGCACCGCGGAAGCGAAGGGGAGTCGCGGTCGGGCGTCCGGTGCCACGAGGAAGCGTTCGACGAGCAGGAATGCGACGGCGGTACTTCCGATGAGGGCGAGGCCGACCGGCCCCTTCAGCAGCACCGCGCACCCGGCCGCCACCGCGGCGAGGAGGAACCACTTCTTGCCCTCTCCCCTTGCGGGAGAGGGTGGCGGCGCTTCGCCGACGGGTGAGGGGTCGGCTTGGCGCGCGAAGTGAGCTTCGCGTGCCGCGCGAAGTCCAGCACCCCTCACCCGGCTCGAAGACTCGCCACCCTCTCCCGCAAGGGGAGAGGGCAAGAAGTGGCAGCACCCCCGATAAAAGCTCACCAGCGCCGCCGCGACGGCGCACGTCAGCGGCACGTCGATGCGGGCCGTGCGGCCGATCGCGACGAAGTGGTTCGCCGACGCCAGCGCCGTCGCCGCCACGAACGCGCCGGTCGTGTAGCCCTCGCGGCGCAGGAACGCGTACACGAGCAGCACTGCGAGGAGCGCGCTCAGGGCGGCGGGGAGCCGCGCGACCCACGGCGACACGCGCCCGCCGTTCAGCGCGCCGACCGCCGCGACGAGCCAGTAGAAGCCGGGCGGCTTCTGGAGGTCGCGCTGGCCGTCGTAGAGCGTGGGCAGTCCCCATTCGCCGGTGTCGAGCATCCGCTGCGCGTTCTGCGCCGCGCGGGCCTCGTGACTGCTCACGAGGTCGCGCGCGCCGAGTTGGAAGAAGAACAGCAGGAAGAGCGGAAGAAGGAGAGCGAGCGATACGAGTAGCGGAAGTAAGCGCGGAGAGCGCAGATTAGCCGCGACGTGCAGCGGAGCGAGGAGCGCCTTCATGCCGCGTCGCGTTGGTTCGTGGGAATCGACGGGGGGTTCGGCTCCGCTTGCGGTGCGGGCATCGTCTTCGCGGCCGTGTCGTCCTTGCCCTTCTCCTCGTTCGCCGCCGGAACCGCGGGCGATTCCGCCTTCCGCATCTGGCCGGACTCGAACAGCCGGCGGTACGGGTCGCACCGGGCCAGCAGTTCGGGGTGCGTGCCGATGTCCAGCACCTTCCCGGCCTCCATCATCACCACCCGGTCGGCGATTTCCGGCACCGTGTGCAGCTTGTGCGTGATGAGGAACGTGGTCCGCCCCCGCACGAACTCCTCGATGGCCGCGTGGATGTCGGCCTCGCTCTGCGGGTCGGCCGCGCTGGTGAACTCGTCCAGGATCAGGATGCGCGGGTCGCGGAGGATGGCGCGGGCCAGTGCGATCTTCTGCTTCTCGCCGCCGGAAAACGTGCCCACGCCCTCGCCCATCTTGGTGTCGTACCCAAGCGGCTTCTTCTCGATGAAGCCGTGCGCGCGGGCCTTCTTCGCCGCCTCCATCACTTGTTCGCGCGTGGCCCCGCGCTTGCCGTAGGCGATGTTCGCGAACACGGTGTCGTCGAACAGTTGGGTGTCCTGGGTGACGACGCCGATGAGCTTGCGGAGCGACCGCAGGTGCGCGGTGCGGATGTTCACGCCGTCGATCAGCACCGCGCCGGAGTCCGGGTCGAAGAACCGCGGGAGCAGCGCGAGGAGCGTCGTCTTCCCGCACCCGTTCCCGCCCACGATGGCGAGCGTTTCGCCCGCCTTTACGGTGAAGCTCACGTTGTCCAGCGTCGGCTCCTCGGCCGCCGGGTTGTACGCGAAGCACACGTGCCGGAACTCGATCCGCTTCGCCACCCCGGTGAGCCGCGGGCCGTCCGGGTTGCCGCGCACCGTCGGCTCGCGGTCGTACACCTCGAAGATGCGGGTCGATGCGGCCTCCGCCCCCTGGAGTTTGGCGTACACGCTGGACAGCTTCCGCACCGGGTCGGCGATGGCCGCGAGGAAGATGTAGAACTGGATGAGGGTGGGGAAGTCGATCGGTTGGGCGCTCATCCGCACGCCCCAGATGTGCGTGCCCCCGGTCAGCACCAGGAACATGCCGGCGGTCAGCGCGAAGCCGACCGCGAGGACCACCAGCACCTCGATCGCCGGGTTGGCGAACGCGTCCAGGTTGATGAGCCGCATCGCCTTGCGGTAGAACTCCCGGTTCGCGGCGCGGAACCGGCGGCGCTCGTGCGCCTCGCGCGTGAACCCCTTCACCGCGCGGACCCCGTCGAGCGCCTCGCGGAGGATTTTGGACAGCGCCGAGATCCGCTCCAGCACCTTCTTCGACGCCTTCCGCATGGCCTTGCTCACCTTCGTGAGCACGTACATCGCCAGCGGGACGACCACCACGAACAGGAGCGTCAGTTGCCAGTTGATGAAGCACGCGGCGAAGAAGCACGCCCCCGCCTTGAGCGGCTCGGCGATCACACGCCCGTACAGCACCTTCAGGCCGGCGCCGACCTGCTCCGTGTCGGTGGCGAACCGCGACATCAGGTCCGTGGTGCCGGCCGCCTGAATCTGCCGCACGTCCTGGCGCACGACGCGGCCGAAGAACGCGTTGCGGATGTCGAACACGGTGCGGTTGGTGACGCGGCCCACGAGCGACTCGTGGAGGAACTCGAACACGCCCTTCACGACCACGCACCCGAGTACCGCCGCCATGATCCACAGGAACGTCTCGAACCGGTCGGTCGGCATGTGCCGGACCACCTTCGCCCGCAGCCACTGGTACCGGTAGTCCCAGGCCGCGTGGTAGTCCTGGTCTTCGGTGGCCGTGGCCAGCGCGGCCGAGTACCCGCGCTGGAGCTTCTCGCGCTCCGGCGTGTCCGGCTCCTTTTCGAGTTGCTGGAGCGACTGGTTGATCTTCGCGACCTCTTTCGCCCGCACCTCCCGCTGCTTCTGGTGCTCCGCGATCTCGTCGTCCACCCACTGCTGCAGGTTCTTCTTGGTGCTGAGGAGCTTGAGCACGGGGAAGATGGCACCGAGGTTGACGCTCCACAGCACGGCGACGACCAGCGCGCAGAGGATCGAGCCCGCCAGCCGGCGCCGGTACGGCCACGAGAACCAGACGCTCCGCCGGAAGTTCCGCATCGCTCCCGTCCCCCGCCCGCCGCGCCGGTGCCCAACTCGCCCGGAGCGGCGGAACCTTATAACCCGCCCCGGCGGGCGGGACAAGCCGGCTTGCCCGGACGGGTGTGCCTGTGGATTTGGGCAGTGGCGAGCGGCACCCGTGAGGGTGCCGGTTGT
>JAYUBA010001105.1:0-4028 GCA_043741075.1 Frigoriglobus sp. | reverse complement strand
GCGTCGGGCCTTCCATCGCGTCCGGGAGCCACACGTACAGCGGGAACTGCGCGCTCTTCCCGACCGCGCCGCAAAACAAGAGCAGACAAGCGGTGGTGAGCACCCCCGTGTCCGGCGGGAAGCGGCGGATGTGGTCGAACAGCAGGTTCAGGTCGGTGTTCCACCCGCCCATCTTCCACAGCAGGAAGATGCCGAGCAGCAGGCCGATGTCACCGAGGCGGGTGACGAGGAACGCCTTCCGCGCCGCGGCGGCGGCGCTGGGCTTCTCGTAGTAGTAGCCGACCAGCAGGTACGAGCAGAGGCCGACGCCCTCCCAGAAGGCGACGAGCAGGAGGAAGTTGTTCGCCAGCACCAGCCCGCACATGCTGAACACGAACAGCCCCATCACCGCGAAGTAGCGGGGGAACCCCTTGTCGCCGCGCATGTACCCGCCGGAGAACACCGCGATGAACGTGGCGATGAACGTAATCATGCCGAGCATGATCGCGGACAGCGCGTCCACGGTGACCGTGAACCGCACCGTCAGGTGCCCGGCGGCGAACCACGTCACCGGTTCGGAAAAGTACGCCGACGTGCCCGCGTCGAGCATCGTGTTGAGCAGCACGAACGCGAGTACGGCCGCGGTGCCGCACCCGAGGATCAGCGGCACGTGCGCGAGTTTCTTGAGCGCCGCGTTGCCGGCCATCAGCCACGCGAGCAGCGCGGCGGCCAGCGGCAGAACGAGGATCGTGAGCGCGAGGCCGATCGGGTCAGACATGGGCGGCCTCCTCCGCGGTCGGTGCCGGCCGCGCCCCGGCCGGGGTGAGAACCGGATCCGGCTCGACCGGCACTTGTTCGAGGGCGTCCTCGTCCACGGCCGCGGGCACGCCCAGTTCGCGCAGGTCCTGCCACTCGGACGAGTCGAGCGTCCGCTTGCGGCGGTACAGGCTGATGAACAGCGCCAGCGCGACACCCGCTTCGCACGCGGCGACCGCGAGGATGAACAGCACGAACACCTGCCCCTGCAAGTTCGCGTGGTACCGGGCGAACGCGACGAAGTTGATCGCGACCCCTTGGAGCATCATCTCGGCGCACAGGAACATCGTGATGAGGTTGCGGCGGGTGAGGAACCCGACCAGCCCCAGGCCGAAGAGCGCCGCGGCGACCGCGAGGAAGTGCCAGAGAGTGACGGTCACTTGGCGACCCCCTTCCGCTGCGCGATCGCGATGGCCCCGATGACCGCGACGAGCAACAGCGTGCCGGCCAGTTCGATGGCGAGCAGGTGTTCGGAGTACAGCACCAGCCCCAGGTTACGGACGTTGCCCGCGGGCAGGTCGCCGGCCCCGTAGAGGAGCGCGACCTCGTCGCGGAGCGCGCGGGCCTGTGCCTTCACCGGGGCCGTGTCCGGCTTGGCCTCGGGCTTGTCGGTCCGGAGCGCGGCCTCCAGGTCGCCGGTGACGAAGTTGGTGTCGCGCACCTTCGCGGCCTGCTTGAGCGCGTCGCGGGCCTGCGTGTCGTCGCGGTACAGCACCGCGGGTTCGCCCGGTTCGCCCGCCTTCGCCGCGCGGGCGGGGGACTTCTCCAGGCGCGCCCGGAGCGAGCCGTCGCGGACGGTCGTGTTCGCCTGTCCGACGACGGCCGCGAGGTCGTTCTTCACCGCCTCGAAGTATTCGACCCGCTTGATCCGCTCGGCCGCGCTACTCAGGTCGCCTTCCAATTGTGCGTCGGTCGCGTCGAGGCGGGCGACGACATCGGCCAGCGCCTTCCGCTCGTCGGCGGTGACCACCTGTGTCGGCAGGCGGGTTTCGACGCGCGCCGCGCCCGGCTCGGCGGGCGTGTTCGCCTGGCTCGTCTGGTACAGGGTGAACAGCACCAGCCCGACGAACGCGAACCCGGCGAAGCTGCCGTACAGCGGCTCGCGGCTGCGGTCGTTCTCGTTCGACGCCCCGTCCGCGTGCGACAGCATCAGCACGAACAGGAACGTGACGATGATCGCCCCGGCGTAGATGATGACGGTGGCGGCCATCAGGAACGGGGCGGCGAGCAGGAGGAACAGCCCGCACGTGCTGAGGATGACGAACGCGAACGCGATCGCCCCGCGGGCCGGGTTCTTCTGCACCACCAGCACCGTGCCGAAGCCGAGCGCCCCGGCGGAGAACAGCCAGAACAGTACCGTCCCGATCAGGTCCGGCATCGGGTTCCCGAACGTGCGGTACACCCACGCGCCGAACACCGCGGCGGACGCGATCAGCGCCGCGATCCCGACGGAGACGACCCGCCCGCGGGGGCGCGGCAGGAGCAGGAAGAACCCCGCCATGCCGAGCGCCGCGGCCAGGGCGATCTGCCCGCCGGCTTCCTGCGTCTGGGTGAGCGCGAACAGGTTCATGCGGGGTTCGTGAAGTTTGTCACAAGCGGAACGACGATGGTATATGAGGCAGGCGCGATGCGGCAGCGCCGGAAAAGGCGAACCCTGGGAGCCAAGCGGCGCGCCGGGTGTTCTGGCCCTCTCCCCTTGCGGGAGAGGGTGGCGGCGCTCCGCCGCCGGGTGAGGGGGCGCTGGGCCATCCGAACCACGCGAAGCTCACTTCACCCGCTGAGGCTTACCCCCAGGGCGGGCGCACTATGAAAACGTCTAGAAAACAAGGATTTCCGAAGTTCGAGCCTCGTGAAAATGACCGTTTTTCAGCCCTCGAACTTCGTAGCCCCCTGTAATTTCAGGGGTTCGTAGTGCGCCCGCCCTGGGTTTACCCCTCACCCGGCTCGAAGACTCGCCACCCTCTCCCGCAAGGGGAGAGGGCCAGAGGAGGTCACGGCCCCGGCGGAGCTTCGCTCGCCACGCTCAGCCGGCCGGCTTGCGTCCGCACCGGGTCGGTTCCGGCCTTCGTGGTCATGTCGAACACGCTCAGCAACTTCTCCTTGTCGAACACCATCTCCTCGCGACTGAGTCCGGTGAGGTCGTAGAGCGTGGTCAGTTCGATCGCGTCCACCGGGCAGGCTTCTTCGCACATGCCGCAGTAGATGCAGCGGAGTTCGTCGATGACGAACGTTTCGGGGTACTTCTCGCGGCCGTCCTTCTGCCAGTCGAGCGGCGCGGGCGCGGCGACGATGTCGATGCAGTGGGCCGGGCACGCGGTCGCGCACATGTAGCACGCGACGCACTTCACCCGCCCGGCGGCGTCGCGGTTGAGTCGGTGGACGCCGCGGTAGTTCGCGGGCATCTTCGGCTCCTGCTCCGGGTACTGTTCGGTGATCTTGCGGCTCACCATGTGGCCGAGCGTGGTCTTCAGCCCCGCCATGAGCGCGGGAATGTAGAGCTGTTCCCACAGCCCCAGTTTGGCCTCTTCGACCCACGCGACATCGGTTTCGGCGATCGGCATGGTGTCTCCGCGAAAGAGAACCCAGGGCGTTGCCCTGGGCTGAGGAATCCGACCCCTTCAGGGTCGAAATCCAAAGGCAGGCTGTAGGCCTGCGATCCCTCAGCCCAGGGCAACGCCCTGGGGTCCGAGGGTTACCGCCCGGCGTACGTCACGCTCGCGGGCAGCCCCGGCGGCTGCGGGGCGACTTTGCGCTTCGGGTTCGTCACCGTGCCGCGGGTGCGCACGCCCACCAGCCCCGCGCCGACGAACAGCAGCACGTTCACCGGAGTCAGCATGACCAGCGCGAGGTTGAACTGCTTCACGAAGATCACCGCCACGAGGTTCAGCAGCGCCAGCGGGATCATCACCTTCCACGCGAGGTTCATCAGTTGGTCGAAGCGGAACCGCGGGATCGTCCAGCGGACGAACTGCGCGAAGATGCACAGCCCGACCATCTTCCCGCACAGCACGAGCAGCTTCAGCACCGCGCTCAGAATCGGGTCGGTGACGAGCGCCTCCAGGCCGAACAGGCTCCACCCGCCGAGGAACAGCACCGACAGCATGAAGCTCGCGGTGACGAGGTGGATGTACTCGGTGAGCAGCATCAGGCCGAGCTTCAGCGAGCTGTACTCGGTGTGGTAGCCGCCGACGAGTTCCTGTTCCGCTTCCGGCAGGTCGAACGGCAGCCGGCTG
>JAYUBA010001104.1:0-4034 GCA_043741075.1 Frigoriglobus sp. | reverse complement strand
CTTGCGAAGAGCACGCGGGCCGCGTGCGCTACGAGAAAGTTCGGAGCCTCCCATGTACCTCGTCCGCTCCTTGCCACCACTTGCGCTGCTCGCCCTGGTCGGGTTCGCGCCCGCGGCGTCCGAACCGCTGCCCGCGTTCAAGGTCACCGAGGACGGCGACCGCATCCGCATCGCGGGGAACGCGCTCGAAGCGTCCGTCAAGAAGAAGGGGTATGTGAGCGGCGTCGAGGCCGCGAGTCTGCTCGACGTGAAGACCGGCGCCCGCGACCTCGGCTTCGGGCTGGACATCGTCGATTGGATCATGGAACCGGGCAGCGACGAAGCCTACCGCGACAAGCTGCCCGGCGACCTGCCGTACGTGTTCAACAACCTCCACCACGGCAAGCGCGCGAAGCGGAGCGTCGAGGGGCCGCAAATCTGCACGCAGGCGAAGGTGCTGAAGCCCACCGTGATTCACGGCAAGGACTTCGTGGCGGTGAAGCAGGATCACGCGTACACGCTCGCGGCACCGGGCAAGAAGACCGGTTCCAAGTGGGAGCAGATGATCGTGTTCCCCGCGGGCAAGCGGTACTTCATCTCGTCAGACAAGATCACGGCTGCCAACGCCAGCGACGCGATGTTCCTCCGCATCGACATGCCCGGTCACGTCAAGCACAAGAACGGCGACACGTTCAGCGAATTGTACCTGAGCTACCACGGGAAGATTTCGCCGAAGGAGTTCGAGAAGGACTTCGCCCCAGACGAGAAGTTCCTCTACACGCGCGACGACAAGAAGGTGCCGAAGCGACTGATCCGCGCGTACCACACCCGCGACCCGAAGACCGGGAAGGACGGCCCGTGGCTCGCGGGCATGACGCTCGACCCCGGCGCCGTGTACGAGGGGTGGTGTCACCAGCGCGGCTACATCTGCATGATCGAAGAGATCGGCGGGCGCGCCGTGAAGGCGGGCGAGTCGTTCGGAGCCGCGTTCATCGTCGGCTATTTCGACTCCATCGAGGAAATGGAGTCGGTGTACGACGAGTACGCGGGCAACCAGGGACTTGAGGTGACCGAGAAGGGCTGGAAGCTGACGAAGGCACCGTGAGCCGGCGCGCCTCAGGTTCCCGGTGCCGATCCGAATTCTGGCGGATTTCTGTTGCGTTCGACAATCAGCCAGGTAAAATGGTAGGTGGCGAACCGACAGGCCGTCGGCCCTGCCGGTCACTCATATCCAATCTAGCCGATGGTGCGGAGTACCCCCAATGACGCACGCAAGTGGGCTTCTCTCGAATCTGGAGTCGCCGCCGGGCAGGTAGCGGCTGACCGCGGTCTCGGGTCGTCCGGGTTCGATCGAGCCTGACGGGCGCCATTCCGGCTCCCACCCGTCTACGCTCGTCCGCCACCCCCGACCCGCACGCGGCAGCCACGCGGGCTTCTGTTCGATTCCATCACACAACTGACGCCGGAATACACCACTCGGTTCCCGAGCCGAGGTCACACGACCTTCCGCGCAGCACCCGACTCACGGCGAAAGCCCGACGCGGTCTGCCCCGGAATTGAAAGAGGCGGGAGCGCCGGTATTCCGACCCTCCCGCCTCTACTTATCGATCGCGACACCACCACTTTCAAACCGCTTACTCGTCGCCCCCACTCACGCGGCGGGACTGCTTCTTCGCGCTGTCGCGGCGCTTGTCCGCCACGCGCCGCTTCTTCGCCCCCTTCGACACCTTCGGCTTCTTCCGCACCGTCGGTTCGGGGAGCGACGCCCGCACCATCTCCGCCAACTTCAGCAGGCAGTCTTCCTTGTTCCGCTCCTGGTCGCGGTATCGCTGCGACTGGATGACCGCGTCGCCCTCGGTCGTGAACCGGCTGGGGAACGTGGTCCGCATGCGCGCCATCGCGGTCGGCGCGATCGGTGCCGCCGTCGCCGCCGCCCGCCACCGCAGGACCGCTTTGGACGCGACCTTGTTCACGTTCTGCCCGCCCGGACCGCCGGACCGCGCGAAGCTCCACTCCAGTTCGTCGTCCGGGATGGCGATGGTATCGGTGATCGGGAACACGGTGGACCTCTGGAACGTCGTTCGTTTCGCCGTTGTCGCTTGCGGCTTCGCGTGTGCCCCGCGAAACCGCCCGCGGCTGAACTTGACGGGCCGGCGCGGTTGGCCTATGGTCCGCCGGTTCGCGGACTCGCCTCGGAAGCACGGAGCGGAGCGGTATGAGTGCCACTGTCGGCGGGCGGCTCGAAGAGGTCGAACGGCCGCGGTCGCTGTTCGGCCCGGACTACCTGCGGCTCGCCGCGCTCGCGCTGGTCGCCGTCGCGGTCCACGGGTGGCTCATCGCGCACACCGCTCTGACCGCCCGCGACAGCCTCGGGTTCGCGCGGCTGGCCCTGTGCTTCGAGAACCCGTCGGCCGCGCCGCCGCACGAGAACGGCCGCCCGAAGAACACGCTCGACCACATCCGCGCCGCCGAACACCCGCCGGGCTACCCGCTCGCGGTGTGGGCCACCGACGCCGCCCTCGGCGTCGTGTCGAGCCGCCCACTGCCGGACCGCGCCCTGCTCGCCGCGCAACTCGCCAACGCGATCGCCGCGGTCCTGCTCGTCATCCCAACTTACATGATCGGCCGGATGCTGTTCAGCCGGAACGTCGGGTTCGCCGCGGCGCTGCTCTTTCAAGTGTTACCGGTCCCGGCGCGGATCACCAGCGACGGCCTGACGGAAGGCGTGTACCTGCTGGCGACGGGCAGCGCGATCATGCTGGGCGTGCGGGCCGTGCGGCGCCCGCGGGTCAGCAACTTCCTGCTATGCGGACTCGCGACCGGCGCCAGCTACCTCGTCCGCCCCGAAGGGCTGATGGTCGCGGCCGGCCCCGGCGCGGTCGTTCTCTGGTTGGGTTTCACCCGCCGCTGGCCGCGCGACGTGGCGTTCGGTCGCCTCACGGCGCTGCTCATCGGCGTGGCGCTGGTGTCCGTGCCGTACATGGTGCTGATCGGCAAGTTGAGCAACAAGCCGACGGGACCGATGCTGAACCCGCTGGAAGCGGCACCGGGGCCGATCTACCGCGGCGGGCCGGAAGGCTCGCGGCGCGCGACCACCGGGACGGCACTGTTCGCGGAGTGGTGGCACCAGGACCGCGACGCGGGCAAGTCGCGCGAACTGTGGGCGGTGCAGGCCACGTTCAAGGAAGTGAGCAAGAGCGCGAACTACGTCGTGTGGCCGCTGGCGATCTTCGCGCTGGTCGCGCTGCGGCGGAAGTTCGCGACCGAACCGGGGCTGTGGGTGCTGGTGATCCTCGCCGCGGGCAACCTCGCGCTCCTGGTGTACCTCGCGGCCCGCGTCGGGTACGTGTCCGAGCGGCACACGGTGTTGCTCACGCTGCTCGCGTGCCAGTTCGCCGCCGCCGGGCTGCCGCTCCTGGCCGCCGCAATCGGCCAACTGCTCCCGCGTATCGAGCGCCTCGGCGTCCGGGTGACCGCGGCGAGTCTGCTGGTCGCGCTGGTCGCGTCATCGCTGCCGTTCGCGCTCAAGCCGCTGCACCCGCAGCGCGAGGGCCACAAGCGGGCCGGGCAGTGGCTCGCGTCGCGCATCACCGACGACGACGCGATGGTGGACCCGTACTGCTGGGCCGAGTGGTACGCGGGCCGCACGCTGTACCGCACGTCGTGGAACCCGCCGATTTCGCGGAACGCTTACGTGATTCTGGAGAACGACAAGGTGAAGGCCGGCCCGCATTCGCGGCTGCCGGTGCTGCCGGAGGCGAAGGCGCTCGCCGCGCAGCCCGGCAGCCGGATCGTGTACCACTGGCCGGAGAACGTGCCAGAGGAGCAGGCCGTGATCTACGTCTACAAACTGGGGCCGGAGTAGAGGGAAGTCCGTTTTCCGCAACTGAATCTTGTAGGTTCAAAGACCCCTCACCCGCGGCGAAGCGCCGCGACCTCTCCCCGTAAGACGGGGCGAGGTGTTGGGATTGCAGATTCGTGGAGCGATGCGGCGCATGTCGCTCGATGAGAAGGCAGAAGACAACACCTCGCCCCGGCTCTGCGGGGAGAGGTCG
>JAYUBA010001103.1:0-12763 GCA_043741075.1 Frigoriglobus sp. | reverse complement strand
CCAGGGTTGCGCTCGCGAGGCGCTCGCTCCACCCTGGGCTACCATCGGTCGCCCCTTCCGGGGCTGAAGACAATGGCCGCTCCCTCTACTGCCCTCTTCCTCTGTCCTCTTCACTTCTTCGGCGGCTCGCGCTTCGGCAGTTCGATCACCACCGCGGACCCGTCGGACAGCGGCGTCAGCGCGCTGTTGGCCGCGACCCCGCTCGCGGCGGCCGGCACCGCGCCCGGTAGGCCCACGGCCTGTGTCGCGAGCACCGCGCCCGTCGTCCCGTCCAGCACCACGACGCGGCCCGCGAGGTCGGTCACCACCCACCGGTTGTCGCCGGCCGGTTGCGGCGCGCCCACGATCGCGCCCGCCGCGTCCTCGCCGGTCCGCGCCGCCCACAGCGGGTCCTCGCGGTCCGGGTTCACCGCCGCGGCGGCCCTCCCGTCCACGACGTAAGCGACCACCACCCGCCCCGGTTCGGCCGCCTGCACCGCGAACCCGGAACTCGGCCGCCCCGCGGGGATGACGCTGCCGCCGCCCGGACGCCACCGGCGCAGCGGCGCCCCGGTGCGGTCGGCCGCGAACAGCCACACGCCCCCGCTGGCGTCCGCCACCACCAGGCGCGGCGCCGCGCCGGCTTCGGCAGCGGGAATCAGCACGCCGGGACCGGTCACGGCCTCGCGGAGTTCCCACGACCCGGCCGGGTTCCACTTCCCGCCCGGCCCGGCGGGCCAGTCCCAGCGGCTCAGCTTCTTCCCGCCGTCGGAGGTGGCGAACGACGCGTCCGACAGCGGCGTGATGCCGCACGCGGCGTTCGCCGGCTTGCGGTCGCCCAGCCACGGCGGGCCGGCGACGAGCGCGGCCGGCTGGGTCACCCCGCCGCCCGGCACGAACCGGTTCACGAACCCGTCCGCGGTCGGGATCAGCAGGGTCTCACCGACCACCGCCGGTTGACCCGCGATCGCCGCCGGCGCGAGTACCTCGTCCTCGCGCGCGAGCTTGCCGCCCGCGATGCGGCGGACGACGAACCGCGGGCGCTCGCGGTCCACGGGCGTGATCGTGAACGCCACCTTGCCGTCGGGCGACGCGACCACCACCGTCGGCCCGGTGGCGTTCGCCGGCGCGGCGGCCAGCACCCACGCGGCCGGCGCGGCGACCGTCTGCCCGGCGGTCACGCCGCTCGCGACCGGCACCGCTACGATACCGCCGTCCTCATCGACCAGCACGAACCGGTCGCCCTGCGCGAGCGGTGCCGCGAACTGCTCGCCCGACGACACCTTCGCGGGCACGAGGCCGAGTTGCCGCTGCCACCGCACCTCGCCGGTGAGCAGGTCGAACGCGACCGCGCGGATGCCGGACGAGTTTAGCGACCGTACGACGACGCACGCGGTGTCCTTCCGCGCGTTCACCTGCGCCGCGTGGACCGGTTCGCCCACGGGCACCGGCGACCCGACGAGTACCACCTCCTGCCCCTTGTTCGGCACGAGCGCCAGCCGCGCCTTCTGAAGGTTCCCGTTGGCGACGAGCCAGTAGGTCGCCTCTTCGACCGGGATCAGCAGCCCCGGAATCGGCCGGTCGGTCGAAGCGGGCGGGGCCGCCGGCACCGGGAACGGGAACAGCGGCTTATCGACGTTGCCCAACTGGTTCACACCGAACAGGCGGAACTGGCCGGTGTCCGAGACGACCGCGAGGCGCTCGCCGTCGCAGGCCGGCGCGAACGACACCCAGCCGGGCACGGGCAGCGCGACGGCCGGCACCGCGAGCGTTTCGGGCACGCCGGTCCCGTCGGCCGGGGGCGGGACGAGCGGTTCGACCTTGAACGCCCGCAGGAGCGTCTTCGACGTGCCTTCGGCCTGGGCCAGAACCATCCACCGGTCGGCCGGGTCGGTGCCCTCCGGCCCGACGAACAGCGGCGGCACCCGCAGCGTGCCGGCGAGGTGGCCGGTGGCGATCACCTGCACGCACCGCGGGTTCTCGCGGTTCCCGCCGGCGTCCAGGCCGCCGGCGTCGATCAGGTACAGGCGCCGCGCGTCGGCCGCGACGTACAGCAGGCTCGTGCCCGGCCGCAGGGCCGCGCCGCGCTCCGCGACCGGCTGGCCGAGGCGGATCTTCCCGACCCGCTGGCCCGTGGTCAGGTCGAACTCGTAGACAGTGCCGACCGCGTCCCGCACCGGCACGAACGCGCGGGTGCCGACCACGACCGCCGGCCCGGCCGCGGGCGCGGGGAGCGGCTGATACCACCGCGCGGTGCCGGTCTTCAGCACGTGCCCGGACACGGCCGGCAGGTTCCCGACGTTCGACGTGACGACCGCGAGGTCGGTCGGCCCGTCGCCGGTTTCCACCCGCGCCACCGCCGGCGGGTCGGTCACGTCCGGGCCGACGCGGGTCGCCCACAGCAGCGCGCCGGTGTCCTCGTCGAGCGCGTAGAGGATGCCGCGGGCGACGCACAGGAAGACGGTCGAAGGCGGGTCGCCCGGCCCCGGCTCGCGGGCCTTCGTCTTGCCGAGCGGGGTGACGAACAGCAGCGACGCGGCGGCGGTGGCCGGCGGCGGCTGCGGCGCGGCCGGGTCGTCCTCGTACTTCACCAGGTCGCGGAGCTTGCCCTTCGCCCCGGCGACGAGCGCCTGCGCCTCCGCGTCGGTCGAGAGGTTCGCGGCGGCGAGGTCGGCCTCCACTTTCTGGATGACGGCGTCGGTCGGGTCGGCGAGATCGGCCCGCGCCCGGTCGATGGCGGCGGTGCGGGCGCGCTCGCCCTTCTCGCTTTCCTCGACCCCCGCGAAGGCGGCCTCGATCGCATCGAGCGATTCGTGCTCGCCGCGAACCGGTTTCAGCAAGAGGACGAGAGAGCGGCCGGCATCGACGGCCCGGACCGCGCGGTTCAACTCGCCGGGGTTCTTCGCGCGGTCGGTCCGAAACGCTTTGACGCGGTCCGCGGCGTGCGCGGCGATGTCCTCGCCGAGCTTCTTCCCTGCGTCGAAAATGTCGAGACCGAAGCCGGAGGTGGGCTTGGCGAACGGCGAGTCCTTGTGCGCGGTGACGAACGCGTCCAGGCGCCGCACGGCCGCGTCGTAGTCCTCGCGGTTGGTGACCTGGCGCACCACGGTCTGCATCGCGGCGAGGTCGGCGAGGAACTTGTACTTGTCGATGCTCTTGCTGTCGGGGTACTCCTGCGCGAGCTTCTCGTAGCTCTTCGCGGCGTCGCCGTACCCGCCCTTGCCGTACTCCTCCTCCGCCTGCTTCGCCAGCTTCTCCTCGGCCTTCGACTGGTAGTAGAGGATGTAAAACAGGCCGCCGCCGCCCAGAAAGACAATGCCGACGAGCATCCCCGCGAGGATCATCGGCCCGCGGCTGGCCTTCTGCTTGCGCCGGACCGGGAGGTCGTCCACCGGTTCCGCCGCGAGCGGCTTGCGGCCCTTCTCCGGCGGCGGCACGTCGGTGCCCTCGGACCAGACGACCTCCTTCACCTTCGGCGGCGAAACCACCGCCGCGTCCACGACGACCGCTTCGACCACTTCCGCTTCCACCGGTTTGGGCGGTTTCGCGAGCCGTGGCGGTTTGGTCGCGGCGGGCCGGGCGGGCTTCGCCGGTTTGGGGGCGACCGGTTCGGGCGGCAGTTCGAGCGGCGGCGCCTTCTCCTCCATCGCGCGCACGGTGAACACCTGGCGGCACTCCAGGTTCGGGCACCGCATCGACTTCCCGTTCATGTCCCCCTGGAGGTTGAAGCGGGTTTCGCAGTGCGGGCACTGAACGACAATCGACACGGGTGTGCCTCGTGGGGCGAACGGAGTGCGGGCGGCGGCGCGTCGGGTGAATCTATTCTAAGTGCAGAACGGCCGCGGAGCGAATGCGGTTTTGCGCGACCCGAAACGCGAAGCGGACGGCCGAAGCCGTCCGCCGTGCCATTTCTTCGCCCCGAAGCGCGAAGAAGCGGTGATGCTCGTCGCCCTCACTTCGGCAATAACTACTTCATCTTGGCCGACTCTTCCGCCAGGATACGGGCGTTCTCGGACTCGCCGCGGACGAGGTGCGGCGTGATAACGACGAGCGTCTCGTACGGGTTGTCGCCGACGCGACCGCGGATCGCGCCGAGGAACGAGTGCCCGCCGAAGTCGCCGCCGGATAGCGCGAGCACGACCGTTTCGCCGGCCGCGACTTTCGCGGTGTGTTCGACCGCCAGCGTGTTGAACGCCGGCACCTGCACGTCCGCCCCGCCCGCCCCCGTCACCGTCACCCCGCGGGGGGATTCCCAGGTGTACTGGGCGTTCGTCCGCAGCAGCACGGAGCCGTCCGGCGACACGCGCGGCGTGACGCGGAAGGACAGCCCGGTCGCGACCGTCGTCGTCGTCGTCGCGGCCGGAGCGCCGCCCGCTTGAACGAGCGCGGCCGGCGTGACGACCTTGTGATCCGGGCCGATGCGGACGAACCCGGTCTGGTTGTCGGCCACCTGAACCGTCGGCCGCGCCAGCACGTCGAGTTCGCCCCGCCCCTTGGCGGCGCGGATCAGCCCCGTGAGCATCTTCGCCTCGCGCGGCGAGAGCGTCCACGCGTTCGCACCGCCCTCCAGCCCGGCCTCCGCCGCGAACCCGCGCGGCACCTGGATCACCACCGCCTGCACGGTCACCTGCACTGGCGCCTTGTCCAGCGCCGCGAGCATGTCGCCGATCTGCTTCTGAAGGGCCGGCTCGGCCGCGACGCACACCTCGTTCGACACCGGTTCCGCGACCACCTGCGCGCTCAACCGCTCGCCCGTCAGGAACGTGTTCACGGCGTCCGCCGCGTCCGCCGCGGCGACGTTCCGCAACTTGTACACCGCGCTCTTATGGACGGCGGCCTTGCCGTCGGCCGCCGCCGCCCAGTAGCCGAGTTGCGGCGAGAACGGTTGCGCCGCGTGCGGCAGCGGCGCGACCGCAGGCGCCGCGGGCAGGAGCAGGCCTAGCCGCTCACCGAGAGCCGCACGCTTGTCGCTCGTCTTGAGGTGACGCAGCGCTCCGAGCAGGTCGCCCACGTCGCTCACCACGTCCGGCGTGTTCGTCACGACGAGGGCACAGCCGATGTCGAAGAATTCGACGGTGCCGCGCCCGCCGCTCTCGGCCCACGAGTACGGCCGCACCGTCTGCATCACGACCTTCACGAGGTGGTCCGCGTTCTTGCGAAACACGGCGGACCCGTCCTGACCGGGCGCGAGTTTGCCCGGCACGACCAGGTCGAACACCTCGAACACTTTCGTCACGCGCGCCGGCAGCGCGCGCGGCAGGGGCGCGACCGCGGCCGGTTCGGCGCCGATCGCGCAGACTGTGACGAAGGTCACCACCTCGTACTCCGCCGCGGGCGCCTCCTTCTTCTGGCCCTTGACGCGCGCCGGGCGGTCGCCGGTCTCCTTCCAACTGCCCAGCACGACCGTCCCACCCGCCGGCACAATAGCATTCGCCTCGACCTGCTCCGTCTTCACGTCCGGCACCTGGAGGAACTGCGTGAACGGTACCGGTTTGCCCTGCGCCCCGCCCTCGAACACGGGCGTGATCTGCGTCACGATGGGCACCAGTTCCACGTTGCCCACGAGCGACGTTCGCGTCAGGTTCGCCCGGACGCTCACGCGCCGCATGTCGGCGAGAACGTGCCCGCACACGGTGAGCGTGTCGCCCAACTTGATCGGCTTGTTCTGCGGGATGAACACCGTCTGCCCCTTCAACTTCATCGCCTCGATGGACGTGGCGAAGAATTGGTCTTCGCAGATCTTAACCGTCGCCTCCTGCCCGTCGAACGCGGTGAGCGTCGGGAACTGCATGATGTTCGCGTCGCGGTGGCTCTGGGCGGCTTCGAGGAACCGCCGCAGGTGGTCGTCGGTGAGGACCGTGTTGCCCGTCAGCTTTAGCCCGGCCCGCTCGCAGAACCCGGCCGGCACCTTAACGGTTCGCACCTCGAAGCACACCGACAGGTCGGGGTCAGCGGGGACTACCGGCAGCGCTGAGGCCGGCAGCTCGCGCGGCGGCGGCATGAGGGGCACCTCGGCCGCGACCGCCGGCAGCGCGAACATCGTCAGGGTAATCGCAAACACCGTGCGCATCTGCATGCGACACCTCCGGGAACGAGATGTGACCGGCGGAGGATAGCGAGGGTGCCTGGGCGAACAAGGCGAAGTCTCGGGACCAGGGGCTTACGCCCCTGGCTACGAACGTTCGCCCTTCCAGGGCTTTAAGAGAGGGAGCGTTCTTAGCCCTGGAAGGGCGGCTGTCCATAGCCAGGGTCGTGAGACCCTGGACCGGAACTCGGTAACATGTCACGGCTTCTTGCCGAACGGGAGCGAGAACGGGAACCCGCCGCCCGGCTTCGGGGTCGTGCCCGGCGCGGTCATGCCGGGGAACAGCTTGTTCAGCTCCTTGTCGAGCACGTCCTTGCCCACGTCCTTCGCGCCCTCGCGGGCCAGCGCGACCACCGCATGCTCGAACGCTTTCGGGTCCAGTTCGGGCTTCGCGAGCGTGCCCTTCACCGGCACCTTCACCACCTTCCCCGCGACCGCCTTCACGAGCAGCGGGTTGTTCTTCAGCGCCGGCAGGTCTTTCGGAATGGGCACATCGACGACGAGATCGAGCGTGTTGTCGAAGCCGACGGACCCGCTCGTGTGGAGCGTGGTGCCGCTGATCTTGAACGCGAAGTTCTGGTGGTACACGCGGCCGTTGGCGACCTGCACCGGCACCGCCGTTTCGGTCGCGAGCGTCATCGTCGTGTGACCCGCGCCGAGCAACTTCGCCACCTCCGCGACCACCGGGCTGACGCCGACGGTCGCCTTGTGAATCACGAGCGTACCCTTGAGCGTCGTCCGAGTGAAGTCGTCGAGCGGGATGCGGTTGTCGTCGATGGTCGCGGAGATTTCGCCCTCGGCCTGCCCGGCGTTGGCGAAGGCGGGGAGCGCGTACCCGAGCGCGCCGGCCGTCGCCGACGGGGTGAGCTTCGCGTGGTCGATGAGGGTGCCCTTGGCGAGCGTAATCTCGCCCGGCGCGGGGTCGAGTCGCACCGTCGGGGCGAGCGTGACCTTCCCGCCGCCGAAGCTCGCGGTGATGGGTGTGACCGTCAACACGCCGCGCGCGAGTTTTCCCTGTAAGTCCCCCGACCCGACCTCGAAGCCGTAAGCCCGGATGGAGTCCCAGCCGACCGCGGCCTCGCCGCTCACCGCCGCGAAGATGCTCGGCCCGGCCGGCGGTGCCGGCGCGCCGGGCGCCTTCAGCACGATCCCGGCCTTCGGCTCCGGGGGCAGCGTACCCGTTGCCGCGCCGGGCGGCGAGAGTTGACCGACGACGGCGAGCGCCCGCGTGCCGGTGCCGGTCGCGGTGAAGTTCCCGCCGGCGAGTTCGCGCACCAGCGGCGTCAGCTTCGCCCAGTCGTAGCGCACCGTGCCGGCGAAGTTCACGTCCTGCGTGGTGCTGGCCTTGCCGACCGCGCCCTTCGCGTCGAGTGCCAGCCCCGGCCGCTCCACCTTCGCGACCGCGAGCGTCACGGCGTCGGTGGAATCGCGGTAGTCGCCGTCGGCTTCGAGCCGCAGCGCCGGCTCGGCCCAGAACGGTTTCTGCTTCGAGCCGTAGGCGAAGTTGGTGACATCGAGAGTGCCGCCGAACGTGGTCACGTCGCCGGCCGAGCGGAAGCGGAGCGGGCCGACGCCGCGGCCGTGCAGCGCGTTCGAGTCGTACACCAACTTCACCGCCGGCCCGAGCCGGTTCAGGTCGGTCACGCACTGCCCGTCGCCGCTCACGACCACGTCGCCGTGTTCCGGCAACTCGAACGCGAGCGTGCCGCTCGTGACCGACAGCGGAGCGGAGTTGAGCGTCATCTTGGTGATCGTCGCGACCCCGCTCGCGCGCGTCAGTGCGAAGTCGCCGACCGCGTTCATGGTCGGTTCGTCGAGGACGATGCCGGCGCCGCGGAACTTAGCGTTCGTGAGGCCGACCGTGAGCCGCTCGACGGTAACGCGATCCTCGGCGAGCCGCGCCTTCCCGGTGGCGACGACCGTGCCGCCGATCTGGTAATTCGGCACATTGGTGACGGCCGCCGCCCGCGCCTTCCACCGCGCGAGGTCGCCGCTGACGCGCACGTCCACGGTGCCGGTCGATAGCTTCAACGCGTCGCTCACCGGTTCGAGGAGTGTCAGGTGAAGCTCGTCGCCGTTCGCGGTGAGGGCCGCGGTCGCGGTCGCGAGGTACACCGGACCGCTCGCGGGCGCCCGGCCGGTCGCGGTGACTTGCAGCTTGAGCGTCGGCTCCTTCAGCCCCTTACCTCTGCGGTCGGTGAACGCGAAGTCCTTCAGTTCGACCGCGCCCGCGGCGCGGAACGCCCCGTCCGGCTCGCGCCGGCCGACCAGTTGCGCGGTCGCGGTGCCGGCGAGCGAGAACCCGCCGAGGTCGATGAACTCCGCGAGCCGCGTGCCGAGCCGGTCGAGGTACACGGTGGCCGCGGCCTGCACCGTTTCCGGCGTGGTCTTCGCGTTCACCGCGACGAAGTCGGAGGTGCAGATGAGCTTGTCGAAGGTCGGAATCTCGCCGCTCGCGTACCGGCCGGCGAACTCGACGTTCAGCGGCTGCTCCCAGTGGATCGGCTTGCCGTCGCGCGTCGCCTTGATCGCCGACGTGAGCACTTTGCCGTCCCACACCACGCCGCCCGCGTCCGCCCGGCTCGCCAGCCGCGCCTCCACCCGGCCCTCGCGCAGTTCGGTGCCGTCCTTCAGGTGGAGCAACTTCGGGAGCTTGGCCGCGAGCTTCGCGAGTTCGACGTTGGCGCCGAGCGTCACGCCCGGCTGCGTGAGCAGCTTCTCGGTCGGCTCGTCCGGGTCGAACGTGCCCGCGACGGAGAGCGTGCCCACGTCGCACGCGAGGTCGAACGTCCGCACGCGCACGACGCGGCCCGCGAGTTCCACGTCCAGCGGCAGTTCGGCGGAATCGAGCCGGAGCGTGTCGCCGCGCAGCCGCGGCCCGGAGGCGACGAGGTGCTTCACCCCCGCGGTGCCGGCGACCGTGAGGAGCGCGCGCCCGGCCGCGTCCTTGCCCCACGTCACTCGCAGATCGGTGCTGACAACGCCCGCAAGGCTCAGGCCGGGGTCGGCGCGCTTCAACAGCGGCGCGAAGGTGTCGAGCGGAAGGCCCGCGGACACAAACTTCCCCGAACCCGACTCGCCGATGGAAACATCTGCGCTGATGCCGCCGGTCGCGGCTGTGAGTTTGGCTGTCACCGGTTCGGAGCGGTTCGCGGGGATCGTCGCGCTCGCGGCGATGTCTTCGACGCTCGCGGTCTTGCCCGTCTCCGCGTCGGTGAGTGTGAGCGTGCCGCCGGAGACGCGGACCGAAACCGGCGTCCGCGTCGGCGCGGGCGGCTTGCCGTCGTCCTTCAGGTACTCCGCGAACGCGGTTTCGAGGTTGGTCGTGTTCTTCTCGCACACGAGCGCGAGCGTCGGATTTTCCAGCGTGAACTCGCCCGGCTCCGCGCGGTTGCGGGCGAGGTCGAGCAGCGACTTCTGCGACGTGATTTTCGGGACGCTGACGACCGTGCGCCCGGCCTCGTCCCGGATGGTCACGTCGCGCAGTTCGACCGGTGCGAGCCAGCCGAGCGACGCGCTTCCCACGTCCACGCTGCCGCGGAGGTCGGCGAGCGCCTGCCGCGCGAACCGGTTGCGGAGGCTCGTCTTCGCAACCACGGCCGGCGCGAACCACCCACCTACGAGAAGCAACACGACGAGGGGAAGGAGCCGTCTGAGCCACCGCCGGCGGCGCGGCACGGGCGGAGCCGCGGGCGCGGCAGTGTGGGGGCGCTGCGGGGCCGGCGGGGGCGTGACGGTATCGGCGGACATGGTGCCTCCTGCACGCGCGGGCGCATCCGTGCGCACCCGGAGTTATCGACCGACACGGAAACGAGCCGTGACGAAGAGTGTCGCGATTCGCAACGCCGCGGGCGCGCCACTCGACACGATCGTTACAGCTTTCCGCCCTGGTAGAACACCGTGAAGAGTTAGCCGCACGATGAACGCAGAACAAGACACGATGAAGACGAAAGTGTGTGTTGTAAGAATCCTGTCTTCTGTCTTTATCGTGTCCTTCTTTGCGTTTATCGTGCGGCTCTCTTCTGCCTTTTCCGCTAGCGGCCCAGCGTGTCCTTGAACAGCGCGAGCATGCGCTTCCACGAGTCCTCGTCGGCGGCCTTGTCGTACTTCATGCCCTTGATGTTCGCCTTGTCCGCGCCCGGCACGGTGAAGCTGTGAACCACGTCCTTGTACCCGACGAACTCGTACTTCACCTTGGCACCGTCCAGCGCCTCGCGGAACGCCTTCACGTCTTCGGGTTTAATGAAGAAGTCGGCGTCGCCGTGGCAGACCAGCACCTTCGGCTTCACCGCCTTCGCCTCGGCCTCGGTCGGGAGCGGGGTGACCGCAGAGTGGAACGTGGCAACCGCCTTCAGGTCCGCCCCGGCGTAGGCGAGTTGCAGGCAGGTAGTGCCGCCGAAGCAGTACCCGATGGCCGCGAGCTTGTCGCCGTCCACGTTCGGTTGGGCCTTGAGTTGCGCCAGCCCGGCCTCGGCGCGGCCGCGCCACACCTTCGCGTTGGTGCGGGTCATCACCGCCATCTTGCGGGCGTCGTCCGGGTGCTCGGTCGTCTTGCCGTCCCCGTACATGTCCGGCGCGAACGCGACGTAGCCCAGTTCCGCCAGCTTCTTGCACCGGTCCTTGGCGTACTCGTTCAGCCCCCACCACTCGTGGACGACCAGCACGCCGGGGCGCTTCTCCTTCACCGCGTCGTCGTGGGCCAGGAAGCCCTTGAGCTTCACGCCGTCGAACTCGTACTCGACCGTTTTCGTCACGACCGCGGCCTGTGAAGCCCCGGCGATCAGTGCGACGGCGGCCATCGCGATTACGCTCCGAATCATGCTGTGGTACTCCGTTCGGGTGTGGGCGGGACGGTCGCGTCTCAGTTTGAATTGCGGTGCAGGCGTCCCGCCTGCTTTTGCGATGCAGGCCAGAGGCCCGCACCACAAACGGAGACACGACCGGCGGGGCTATTGTACGCGCGGAACCCGCGGCGTCAGAACCGCCACCGCGGCACGCGCCAGTTGCAACAGAGAGCAAAACCGGTGGCGTCGGTTTCGCGCTCTGTTGCAACTGGCGCGGCTATGCGGCGGCACTTCTGCTTCACCCGGCGATGTCGCCGGCCAGCTTCGCCAGCACCTCGTGCGTCAGCGCGAAGGCGACCTGCTCGCGCCCGCTCTCGGCGCGCGTCGCCGCGAACCGGCGGACGACGGCGCGGTCGAGGCCGTCGAGCCGCACCTCGTAGTACGTCACCCGCTCGCCCTTCTTCGCGGGCGGCGCGCTGCGCAGGAGGGCCTCGCCGCGGGCGTCGTCCACCTCCAGCAGCTTCAGCGGTTCCAGCAGGCCCGTGGCGCGGGCCGCGACGCCCTCGGCCCACGCCCGGAGCGTCAGCCCGGCGGGGGCTTCGCCGGTGCGCGCGAGCGCCAGTTCCCACGCCAGACACGAGAGCGTGTCGGCCTTGTCCGCGGTCAGGTGAACGGCCCACCCGGCGTCCGGGGCGGTCGCGCTCAGTTCGTGCCGGCCGGTTCCGGCCGGGTGCCACTCACTTAGCTTTGGCAACAGGCTTTCGGGCAGCGTCATCGGTCCCTCCGGTTACTTGCTGGGTGTGGTCGGTGCCGTCGAAGCTCAGCACGGCCGGCTGGCCGTCGCTGACCGTTTCCAGGTGGACGGGCCGCGACCACATGTACTGGATGTTGGCCAGCACGTCGCGCGCCTCGTCCACCTTCAAATCTACCCCCTGGTGCTCGTGCCGCAACAGCAGTTCGCCCCGGTTGCGGTGGTTCCCGTCGGTCACGTAGATCCACGGCTTGCCGAAGTTCGTCAGGCCGAACAGCAGCCGCTGCTTGACCTTCTGGAACTCGCGGCTCTCGACCACGTAGTTCTTCGTCTGGTCCTGGTAGTTGAAGGAGAACAGGTTGTACTCCTTGCAGAACTCCGGAGTCAAGAAGGTGTCGATGAGGGTGATGTCGTTGTGGATCTTGCGGACCTCGAAGATCTTCTGCCGGCCGAGGCCGAGTTCCTTGTTCCAGGTCCGCTTCTTGTCCATGTCCTCGCAGTTCTCCCACTCCGCGCCGAACTGCCCCATGTTCCACCGCCGCTCGATGTCGCGGAGCAGTTCGATGCCGAGCTTGTACGGGTTGAGGCGCCGCGAGCTGGTCGCCATCGTGCCCGAGTGGTGGTCCGCGTAGTCGATCACCTCCGACGGGTCGAGCACCTTCTGCGTCATGATGGTGCTGTGCCAGAAGCTGTTGTGGTTAATCAGCCCCTGCGCGACGTAGCGGTGCGTGTCCTCGACGGAGATGTCGAACACCTCCGCCCGGCGGCGCTCGATATGAACGATTTCGTCCTCGTCCGCTTCGGCCTTGAACCACTTGCGGTTCTCGACGTACTCCGCGAGTCGCTTCTGCTTCCGTTCCAGCCCGAACCCGATCTCGGCGAGGAACACTCGCGCCGTGCCGCCGAGGGTTTGAACGTGCCAGCACTCGTCCTTATGCGGCCGGCGCGTGGACAGCACGCCGAAGTTGAGCAGCAGCAGTTGAACCGTTTTGCTCATCTCGACGCTGGACGTGGACAGAATCACGCCCGCGGGGCCGGCGTAGCCGTCGCAGTCGTAGAGCGCCCGCAGGAACGCCGCGACCACCGGCTTGGGCGACCGCAGGATACACTCCGGCACGTCCTTCACGCGTGCCGCGAACCCGGTCTTCAGGCCGAGCGACACGA
>JAYUBA010001102.1:0-12792 GCA_043741075.1 Frigoriglobus sp. | reverse complement strand
GCGGGCGAGTTCACCGACGAGCCGAGCCGCCGCCGGTTCCTCACCATCATGGGTGCCTCCGTCGCCCTCGCCACCGGCGCGGGGTGCAACCTCCGCCCGGCGTCGCAGCGGAAGATCGTCCCGTACACCACGCAGCCGGACGAGATCACGCCCGGCGTCCCGCTGTTCTTCGCGTCCGCCGCGCCGCTCGCCGGCTACGGCCAGGGCGTGCTGGTCCGCAGCAGCGAGGGCCGGCCGACCAAGATCGAGGGCAACCCGGACGCACCGTCCAGCCTCGGCGGGGCCGGGCTGCACGCCCTCGCCTCCGTCCTCGACCTGTACGACCCGGACCGCTCCCGCGGCGTTACCCACCGCGGCACGCCGTCCAGCTACGAGCTGGCCGTCGCAGCGGTCCGCGCGAAGCTGTACGCCGGTGCCGCCGCGAACACCGCGGTCCGGCTCCGCATCCTCACCGAGACGGTCACGTCGCCGACGCTGACCGCCCAGATGAGCCAGTTGCTCGCGACGTTCCCGAACGCCCGGTGGGTGCAGTACGACGCGGTCAGCCGCGAAAGCGCCCGCGCCGGCGTCGAGTGGGCGTACGGCAAGCCGCTCAACGTCACCTACGACTTCCTCAAGGCGGACGTGGTCGTCGCGCTGGACGCCGACTTCCTCACGAGCGGGCCGGGCCACGTCCGGTACAGCCGCGACTTCGCCGACCGCCGCAAGATTCGCGAGGGCGGCAAGGACGCGGCCGAGATCGCCGCCGGCCGCCAACCGGGCGTCCCGTTCAAGGAGGGCGTGAAGTTCGATCCGAACGCCGACCTGAAGGCCGCGCTCGTCAACCGCCTGTACGCGGTCGAGTGTATGCCGACGAACACCGGGGCCGTCGCCGACCACCGGCTCGCGCTGACTTCGGCCCAGATCGGGGCGTTCACCCGCACGCTGGCGGCGGCGCTCGGCGTCCCCGGCGTCACCGCCGCGGGCGAATGGGGTTCGGACCAGCAGAAGTGGGTGGGCGAACTCGCGAAGGACCTGCTCGCGAAGAAGGGCAAGAGCGTCGTCGTCGCGGGCGACCACCTGCCGTTCGCGGTTCACACCATCGTCGCCGCGATCAACGCGACGCTCGATAACGTCGGCAAGACGGTGAAGCTGTCCGCGCCGGTCGAATGGCAACTTGCGAAGGAGAAGAGGAGCGACCTCAAGACGCTCGCCGCCGAGATGACCGCGAAGACCGTGGACGTGCTGCTCATCCTGGGCGGTTGCACGAACCCGGTGTACACCGCCCCGGCCGACATCGACTTCGCCGCCGCGCTCAAGGCCGCCCCGTTCACCTTCCACCTCGGCTCGCACCAGGACGAGACCGGCGTGCTGTGCGAGTGGCACGTCAACGAGGCCCACTACCTCGAAACGTGGGGCGACATCCGCGGCCACGACGGCACGGTGATGATCCAGCAGCCGCTCATCGCGCCGCTGCACGGCGGCCGGTCGGCCATCGAACTGCTCGTCACGCTGCTCAAGGGGTCCGACGCCGCCGTCCCCGGCGCGCCGCGCGACCCGCTGGAGATCGTCAAGGCGACGTGGGCCAACGCGGACGAGGTGCGGAAGACGTTCCCGAACTTCCAGAAGCCCGCGGTATTCGAGACGTTCTGGCAGGGCGCGGTGCGGGCGGGCGTCGTCCCCGGCACCGGCTCCGTCGAGGACACGTCCGGCCCTGCGAAAATGGCGTTCAATCCGGCCATGAGCGATAACGTTCGGGCGCATTCCGTCGCCCTGAAGGACGGCGAGTACGAGCTGAACTTCCGCGCCTGCCCGGCGCTGTTCGACGGCCGGTTCGCCAACAACCCCTGGCTCCAAGAACTGCCCAAGCCGCTCACGAAAATCTCGTGGGACAACGCCGCGTTCCTCAGCCCGGCCACCGGCGTTAAGCTCGGCCTCACGACGCGGTACCCGTGGAACAGCGGGGCCGGCGAGCACGGCAAGGCCGAGGTGAACGTCATCGAGTTGGAGGTCGGCGGGAAGAAGTTCAAGGCGCCGGCGTGGATCCTGCCCGGCCACGCGGACGGCGCGATCACCGTCCACCTGGGCCACGGCCGCGCCCGCGCCGGCCGCGTGGCCTCCACCCCCGACGAGCCGAACGCCGACGGCCAGCCGGTCCGCGGGTTCGACGCCTACCCGTACCGCACGTCGGTCGCGCCGGGGGCGACGCTGTTGTCCACGGTCACGTGGGCGACCGCGGCGCGGGCCGCCAAGACCGGCGCGACGTACTTCCTCGCCTGCACCCAGGGCCACTGGGCGATGGCCGAGAAGGACCCGATTTCCGGCAAGATGCTCGACCGCAAGCCGGTCCGCCGGGGTGACCTCGCCGAGTTGAAGCGGGTGCCGGGGTTCGCCAAGATTCCGCCGATGGCCGCGGGCGAGACCGAACTCATCAACGACAACGTGCCGCACCCCAAGAAGCACGGGCACGACGGCGGGCACGACGAGCGCCTCGTCCCGCTGAACATGTACCAGCCGGCCGAGGGACTGGTGCCGGACCTGCGCGAGTCGCAGCGGCGGCGGTGGGCGATGGCGATCGACCTGTCCGCCTGCACCGGGTGCAGCGCGTGCGTGGTCGCCTGCCAGAGCGAGAACAACATCCCCACCGTCGGCAAGACGCAGGTGACCAAGGGCCGGGAGATGTACTGGATCAGCATCGACCGGTACTACGAGGGCGTCGAGGGGAACGACCCGAACGCGGTGACGGCGTACTTCCAGCCGCGCATGTGCGTGCAGTGCGAGAACGCCCCGTGCGAGGTCGTGTGCCCGGTCGGCGCGACCGTCCACTCGGCCGACGGCCTCAACGACATGACCTACAACCGGTGCGTGGGCACCCGGTACTGCTCGAACAACTGCCCGTACAAGGTGCGGCGGTTCAACTTCCTCACCTTCAAGGGCAACGACTGGGACACCGACACGCTCAAGCTGGGCCGCAACCCGGACGTGTCGGTCCGCAGCCGCGGGGTCATGGAGAAGTGTACGTTCTGCGTGCAGCGCATTCGCGGCGCGGAGATCGTCGCCGAGCGGGAACTGGCCCGCGGGGTGCGGAAGGAGCCGGACCCGGCGAAGGGCGAGACGCTCATCAAGGACGGCGAGATCCTGACCGCGTGCCAGGCCGCGTGCCCGTCCGCGGCGATCGTGTTCGGCGACATGAACGACGACACCGCGGCCGTCTCCCGGTGGAAGAACGAGCCGACGACCTACGGCCTGCTGGCCGAACTGAACACCCGGCCGCGGCTGACCCACATGGCCGTCATTCGGAACCCGAATACCGCAATGCCGAAGGGGGCCTGACGTGGCGACCGCGGAACTCCCACCCGCCCGCTCGACCGAACTGCCGCTCGAACCCGAAATGCACCCGCTCATCAAGAGCGGGTACACCGGGCAGCCGCACGACCTGGTGTCCGTCGGCGACGCGATCGGCAACGTCGTCCTCAGCGGCAAGCACCCGCGGGGCTGGTGGATCGGCTTCCTCGCCGGGTTTGCGATGCTGCAAATCCTGGCGATGGCGGTGTGCTGGCTGTTCTACATGGGCGTCGGCATCTGGGGCATCAACGTCCCGGTGGCCTGGGGCTTCGCGATCGTCAACTTCGTGTGGTGGATCGGCATCGGCCACGCCGGTACGCTGATCTCCGCCGTGCTGCTCCTGCTGCACCAGAAGTGGCGGACGAGCATCAACCGGTTCTCGGAAGCGATGACGATCTTCGCCGTGATGTGCGCGGGCCTGTTCCCGCTGCTGCACATGGGTCGGCCGTGGTTCTTCTACTGGCTGTACCCGTTCCCCAACGTCGCCGGCGTGTGGCCGCAGTTCCGCAGCCCGCTCACCTGGGACGTGTTCGCGGTGACGACGTACTTCACCGTGTCGCTGGTGTTCTGGTATCTGGGCCTCGTGCCCGACCTCGCGGCGCTCCGCGACCAGGCCAAGAAGCGGTGGCAGCAGATCGTGTACGGGCTGCTGTCCCTCGGCTGGCGCGGTAGCGCGATCCACTGGCGGCGGTACGAGAAGGTGTACCTGATCCTCGGCGGCATCAGCACGCCGCTGGTGCTCTCGGTCCACACGGTCGTGTCCTTCGACTTCGCGGTGAGTATCGTGCCGCTGTGGCACGCGACCATCTTCCCGCCGTTCTTCGTGGCCGGGGCCATCTACTCCGGCTTCGCGATGGTGGTGGCGATCGCGATCCCGGTGCGCCGGTGGTACAAGCTCGAGGACTTCTTCAGCGACCACCACCTGGACATCATGGGCAAGGTGATGCTCTGCACGGGGTTCCTCGTCACCTACGGCTACTTCAGTGAAGCCTGGATGGCGTGGTACGGGCACTCGCTCTACGAGTGGGGCACCACCATCGAGCGCATGTTCGGCCCGTACGGGTGGTCGTACTGGGTGCTGCTCACCACGAACTGCTTCTTCCCGCTCACGTTCCTGTGGTCGAAGAAGATCCGCACCAGCCCGTTCTGGATGGAGTTGATCTGCATCTCGGTGCTGATCGGGATGTGGTTCGAGCGGTACGTGATCGTCATCACGCTGACCCGCGAGTACATCCCGGCCGGGTGGGGCCACTACGCTCCGACCGTGTGGGACTACGCGACGATGGTCGGCTCGATGGGGCTGTTCCTGTTCATGTTCTTCCTGTTCCTCCGCTACCTGCCGATGATCTCGATCACCGAGATGCGCGAACTGCTGCCGAAGAAGCAGGGCGGCGGCGACGGCCACTCGATCATGGAGAACGCGCCATGAGTACGACCGTGAACCCCACGCCCGGCCACGCGCCGGGCCACGCCGCCGACCACGCGCACGCGGACCTGACCGCCCCGGTCACCTACGGCCTGCTGGCCGAGTTCGGGACCGGCGACGCGATGACGCACGCCATCGAGAGGGCCGTCGCGGCCGGGTACACGCGCCTGGACGGGTTCAGCCCGTACCCGGTGGGCGCGGCGGCCGACGCGCTGAAGTTCCACAAGTCCGAGATGGGGCCGGTGATGTTCATCGGCGGCGTCACCGGGTTGTGCGCCGGCTTCATCATGCAGTACTGGGCGAACACCTGGGGCTACGCGCTGAACGTCGGCGGGCGCCCGTACTTCAGTTGGCCGTCGTTCATCCCCATCACGTTCGAGATGATGGTGCTGACGACCGCACTCACCGGGTTCTTCGGGCTGCTCGCGATCTGCGGCCTCCCGCGGTACAACCACCCGCTGTTCAACTCGCGGACGTTCGACCGGGCGACGCGGGACCGGTTCTTCGTGTGTATCGAGGCGACCGACCCGAAGTACGATCCGGCCGCCACGCGGGCCTTTATGAACGACCTCCATCCCCTGTCGGTTGAGGAGGTGATGGAATGACCGCCTTCCGCCAAGCAACATCCCGGACCGGCTTCGCGCTCTGGGCGCTGTGCGCCGCGGGTCTCGCCCTCACCGGCGGGACCGGGTGCCGGCAGAAGATGGCCGACCAGCCGTACTACCGGCCGCTCGAAGCGAGCGAGTTCTTCGCCGACGGGCGGGCGAGTCGGCCGCTGGAGCGCGGCACCGTCCACCGGGGGCAGTACCTGGAGAGCGACCCCATCGCCACCGGCCTGACCGGCGAGGAGTGGGGCCGGTCCTACGAGTTCGCGGTCCCGGCCAAGCCGGACGCGATGGCGACCCTCGACGCCACCAAGGTTCTGCGGGCCGTCGGCGCACCGCGCTACGACCCGAAGGACGCGAGCAAGCCGAAGGTGTACGTCACGGAGTTTCCGTTCGCGATCGGGCAGGCCGAACTGAAGCGCGGCCAGGAGCGGTACACGATCTTCTGTGCCGTGTGCCACGGTCCGCTCGGTAACGGGCAGGGGAAGATCTGGGAGCGCGGCTACCTCGCGCCGACTTCGTTCCACACGGCCAAGGTGACCCCGACCGAGGTGGACGTGAAGAACCCGCAGGGGCTGGGCATCTCCCGCGGCTACTCGCTGTGGGGGCACCGCGTCCCGATGGACGAGGTGCCGGCCGGGTACTACTTCGAGGTCATCACGAAGGGATACGGCGGGATGCCGAACTACTCGGCCCAGATCCCGCCCGCCGACCGGTGGAAGATCGTCGCTTACATCCGCGTGTTGCAGATGAGCCAGCGCACCGACCCGGCCAAGCTGCCGCCGGACATCAAGAAGTTGCTCGACGAAGCGGGAGGGAAGAAGTGAGTACCGATCCCGCGGCCGGAAACCCGGCGGCGACCGACGTTCCGCCGGCACACACCGACCAGCCCAACTGGGCCGCGTTCACCCGCGTCGCGGTCATCGCCGCTATTGTGGGCTGGGCGCTGTTCGCCGTCGCCGGCATCGCCAACCTGGGTGCCGCCGAGACCGATGCCGCCAAGCACGACGCCAAGTCGCGGTTCATGGTCGGCTACCTGTCCGGGTTCACCTTCTGGGCCAGCCTGCCGCTCGGCGCGATGGCCCTGCTGATGATCCGGTACGTGGCGAAGACCTCGTGGGGCCTGCTGCTGACGCGGCCGTTCGAGGCCGCCACCCGCACGCTGCCGCTGCTGGTCCTGCTGTGGGTGCCGCTGGCGGTCGCGGTCGCTTTGAAGGACCACGACACGCACGCGGCGGAGTTCTCGCCGTACTGGTGGTCGCACCCGGCGCACACGCCGGTCCCGGAAGGGCCGAACCTGGACCCGCACGCCCAGGACAAGCCCGGCGACAAGCGCGAGCAGACCGTCAAGGTCGGCCGACTCGCGCTGAAGAAGCGGATCGCCGAGCGCCACGAGGAGGAGCGGAAGGAGCGGGACGAGGGCATCTACGGGTTCCTCTCCGCCCCCGGCTTCATCGGCGTCGGCTTGCTCCTCTTCGCCATCTGGGGCACCCTGATCTTCTTCCTCAACAAGTGGGGCCAGGAGACGTCCGACGCGACCGACCCGGCGGTCGTCGATCGCGGGCTGATCAAGCTTCAGAATATCTCCGGGCCGGGCCTCATCGTCTTCGCCATCACCACCACCGCGGCGGCGAGCCAGTGGGTGATGTCGCTGGAGCCGGGCTGGTCCTCGACGATGTTCCCGGTCATCTACGCGATGAACCAGTTCCTCACCTGCTTCGCGTTCTCGCTGGCGCTGTTCCTGCTGCTGGCCGGCCGGCCCCCGTTCAAGGGCCACCTGCGGCCCAAGTTCCAGCTCGACATGGGCACGCTGATGCTGGTGTTCACCCTCTTCTGGTCGTACACCTCGTTCTCCCAGTTCATGCTGGTGTGGATCGGGAACCTGCCGGAGGAGATCCCGTTCTTCCTGAAGCGGTCGAACTACGACGGGCACCACTCCGGGTGGTGGTACGTGTCGGCGGCGCTGATCGCGCTGCACTTCGCGCTGCCGTTCCTGCTGCTGCTGTTCCGGAACATCAAGCTGCACCCGGTGCGGCTGCGGGCGGTGGCCGTGTACCTGTGCGTGATCTGCGCCGTGGACGTGATCTGGTGGATCGCCCCCAGCGCGCCGGAGCACGGTCAGTTCCCGGCGTGGCTCATGGACGTGGGCGCGGTCCTCGGCGTCGGCGGGGTGTGGGGGCTGTACTTCATCTACCAACTGCGGCAGCGCCCGCTGTTCCCCGATAACCAGGCGTTCCTGCTGCCGGAGGGGCACCACCATGAGCACCACTAATCCGGCCCAAGACCCGGTGAACCAACTGTCCTCGAAGGAACCGGGGGCGCCCGCGGCCGACGACCACGGGGTCAGCGGCCCGCCGGCGCCGGAGGTGATCGCCCGCGGGTACGAGTCCGACGGGTACGACAACACGAGCGTGCTCAGCGTGCCGCTGCTGGTGATGCTGTTCTTCGTCCTCGCGTTCGGCACGGTCACGGTGATCTTCTCGCTGATCGCCCACCCGAAGCCGGACCCGCGGGCGCACCCGGCCGCGGCCGAGCGGAACCACGCGCCGCTCAACGACCGGCTGAAGCGCATCTCGCGCGGCTCCGGCGACGTGGAGCAGCCGCGCCTCGAACCGCTGAAACTGCGGTCCGGCGAGGCCCGTGCCATCAGCCGGCCGGAACTGTCGGTGGCCGAAGGGAACTCGCCCGAACTGCACCCGGAAGACATCCGGCCCACGAAGGACCGGTTCCCGGCGCTGTATAGTGGCGGCCCCGGCAAGTACGGCCTGGACGCGACAATGGGGCTGAACGACAAGGCGCTCGAAGTGCTGTTCCCGGTGCAGACGACCGGGACCAAGCCGGCCGACTCGCGGCATGCGCCGACCGCCGCCAACGCCGGCCGCGGGGCCGAAGGCTCACTGGCCGTGATGCCCGGCGTGCCGAAGATTCAGGGGGCCACGCCCGATCCGAAGGGGGGCAAGCAGTGACCACCAAGCGGGCCGACTATTTTCTGACCTCCCCCCTTGAGGGGGAGGTCGGCGAGCGGAGCGAGCCGGGTGGGGGGGACAGCGTCACCTCACTCGTATCGCTCCCCCCCACCCGCCGCTGCGCGGCGACCTCCCCCTCAAGGGGGGAGGTCAGAGGGAAGAGTGTGCGGTACGCGCTGTTCGCGATCCTGGTCGTTGTGGTGGCCCTTCCGCTGCCGGCCCACGCTCAGCCTGGGAACGGCGGCGTCGTGCCGGAGCACCAGCAGCCGAAGCCCAAGGGGTTCCGCCCCGAGGCCGGCATCACGGAGCAGATCGGCGCGCAGGTGCCGCTCGACCTGACGTTCCGCGACGAGAACGACCAGCCGATCGCCCTCGGCGACGCGATGGGCGGCAAACCGACCATCCTCGTGCCGGTGTACTACCGCTGCCCGATGCTCTGCACGAAGGTGCTGACCGGACTGCTCGAGGCGCTCCGCGCGATGCCGGCCGACTTCTCCGCCGGCGGCCGGTTCAATGTGGTCACCGTGAGCATGGACCCGAAGGAACACGGCGACCTGGCCCGGCGCAAGAAGGACGTGTACCTCAACGGCGACCCGAACACCGGGCAGCCCGGCTACGGCCGCCCCGGCGCCGAGAGCGGGTGGCGGTTCCTCACCGGCGACATCAATGAGAAGGTCGCGTCGCAGCGGATCGGCACGCTGCTCGACGCCGTCGGCTACCGGTTCGAGTTCGACAAGATGCTGAAGGAGTACAACCACCCCAGCGGCATCATCATCCTGTCGCCGCAGGGCAAGGTGACGCGGTACTTCTACGGCATCGGGTACGACGGCGACTTCCCGCTGGACGTGGAAGGGAAGCGGGACGAAACCGGGAAGATCACGCGGCCGACCACGACGCTCCGCCTGTCGCTGATCGAGGCGGCGGACGGGAAGGGCGGGTCGCTGCTGGAGAAGCTGACGATGCTGTGCTACCGCTACGACGCGCTGCACCAGGGGTACGCGCTCAACGTGCTGCGGGCGGTCCAACTCGGCGGGATCGTCACGCTCCTGGTGGTTGGAACCGGGGTGTTCCTGGCCTTCCGCCGGGACTGGCGCAAGCCGAAGCCGGGGGCGGCACTCGCCGCGACCGACACGCGACCGACCGACGCTCTGCCTTCGGGGGGGACCGCATGACCACGCTGAGCATGTTGCCACTGATCCCCGAGCGGGCGTCCACGCTGGCCGACCACTTCGAGGCGCTGTTCTGGTACATCACGATCACCTCCGGGGTCGTGGGGGTCGCGATCTACGTGGCGCTCGTGTACTTCTGCGTCCGCTACCGGCGCGGGGCCACCACCGGCAGTACGCCCCGCATCCTCGGCTCGATCCGCCTCGAACTGGCCTGGACCGTCGTGCCCATGTTCGTGTTCCTCACGTACTACGCGTGGGGCGCGTACGTCTTCAACAAGGCCGCGCACCCGCCCGAAGACTCGATGGAAGTGTTCGTCATCGGGAAGCAGTGGATGTGGAAGGCCCAGTACCCGAACGGCCAGCGGGTCATCATCGGCGGGAACCCGCGCAACATGACCGAGGCCGAGCGCCAGTCCATCGGCAAACTGGTACTCCCGATCAACCGGCCGGTGAAGCTGACGTTCACCTCCGAGGACGTGATCCACGACTTCGGCGTGCCCGCGTTCCGGTCCAAGATCGACGTGATCCCCGGCCGGTACTCGCAGGCGTGGTACGAGCCCACCAAGTTGGGCGAGTACCACATCTACTGCGACCAGTACTGCGGCACGTGGCACTCGCTCATGGTCGGTAAGATCAAGGTGGTGGGGGAGGGCGAGTTCGACGAGTGGCTGATGGGCCACACCCCGCTCCAGGGCACCGTGAACCCGGTGGACGGGTCGCTCGGCCACGAGGGGCGACAACTGTTCCTCAAGCTCCAGTGCATCAATTGTCACAGCGCGACCCCGACGGGCAAGGCACCGGTGTTGGAGGGCCTGTACGGCACCCGCGTCCCGCTCAAGGGCGGCGGGGCCGAGGTCGCCGACGACACGTACATCATCGAGTCCATCCGCCGCCCGCGACTGAAGGTCGTGGACGGGTGGGAGGCCGTCATGCCGGCCTACGACGAGAGCCAGGTGTCGGCCGAGGAGTTGAACGCCCTGGTCGCCTACATTCGCAGTCTGAAGAAGGGCACCACGCCCGACCGCACGGAACGGTTCCCCGCGCCGAACGGGGCGCCGACCGAGCGCACGCAATCGACGGACGGGGGGAAGAAATAAATGAGCGTCGCAGTCATGCCCGGCGGCCCGACGGCCGCCCCGCCGCCGCCCGAACCGGCCCCGGCCCCGGTCAACTACCTGAACGTGTCCCACACCATCTGGTCGTGGCTGTTCACCGTTGACCACAAGCGGATCGGCATCCTGTACCTGGTCTCGATCTCGGTGTTCTTCATCGCCGGCGGGGCCGCGGCCGGGGTGGTCCGGCTCAACCTGCTCCAGCCCGACGGGGCCATCGTCACCGAGGACCAGTACAACCGGGCGTTCACCGCGCACGGGGTGCTGATGCTGTTCTTCTTCCTGATCCCCGCCGTGCCGGCGGTGTTCGGGAACTTCTTCATCCCGATGATGATCGGGACCAAGGACCTCGCGTTCCCCAAGCTCAACATCGCGAGCTGGTACGTGTTCATGATCGGTGCCGCGCTGGCCGCGTGGTCGGTGCTGGCCGGGGGCATCGACACCGGGTGGACCCTGTACCCGCCGTACAGCACGCGGGCCAGCCAGTCGAACGTGATACCGGGCGTGGTCGGGGTGTTCATCAGCGGGTTCAGCTCCATCATGACCGGGCTGAACATCATGGTGACGGTCCACAAGATGCGCGCCCCCGGCATGACGTGGAGCCGGCTCCCGCTGTTCGTGTGGGCGCTGTACGCGACCAGCCTGATCCAGTTGCTCGCGACGCCGGTGATCGCCATCACACTGCTCCTACTGGGCGTCGAGCGGGTGGCGGGGGTCGGCATCTTCGACCCGGCGCTGGGCGGGGACCCGGTGCTGTTCCAGCACCTGTTCTGGTTCTACTCGCACCCGGCCGTGTACATCATGATCCTGCCCGGCATGGGCGTGATCTCGGAAGTGCTCACGTGCTTCAGCCGGAAGAACATCTTCGGGTACCACGCGGTGGCGTGGTCGAGCGTGGGCATCGCGGTGGTGGGCTTCTTGCTGTGGGCGCACCACATGTTCCTCGCCGGCATCAGCTTCTACGCGGCCCTGCTGTTCAGCCTGCTGAGTATGCTCGTGGCGGTGCCGTCGGCCATCAAGGTGTTCAACTGGACGGCCACGCTGTACCGCGGGTCGATCACGCTCCACGCGCCGATGCTGTTCGCACTGGGGTTCGTCGCCCTGTTCATCGTCGGCGGGCTGACTGGGCTGTTCCTCGCCACGCTGGGCACGGACATCCACCTGCACGACACGTACTTCGTGGTCGCCCACTTCCACTTCGTGATGGTGGGCGGGATGGTGATGGGGTACTTCGCGGGGCTGCACTTCTGGTGGCCGAAGATGACCGGGCGCATGTACTCGGACTGGTGGAGCCGGGTGGCGGCGGCCATCATCATCTTCGGGTTCTTCATCACGTTCGTCCCCCAGTTCATCATGGGGTACCACGGGATGCCGCGGCGGTACCCGAACTACCCGGCCGAGTTCCAGTTCCTGAACGTGATGTCCACGGCCGGGGCGAGCATCCTCGGTGCCGGCTACCTGATGCCGGCCGTGTACCTGCCGCTGTCGCTGTTCTTCGGTAAGAAGGCGACCGCCAACCCGTGGAGCGCGACCGGCCTGGAGTGGGCGTCGCCCAGTCCGCCGACGGTCCACAACTTCGAGGCGATGCCGGTCGTCGTGTGCGGCCCGTACGAGTACGCCCTGGGCGTGGACCAGATGGGCCGCGGCCTGCCCGAACCCCCGGGTTCGCAGGACGACCCGGCCCACCGGGGCGGCACCACCGGTCCGTCCGGACCCATGCACAAGGAGACCGAAGTTGTCGGCTAGCACCCACCCACCGGTGCTGAAGCACCACTTCGAAGACCTGGGTCAGCAGCACGCGTGCGAGCGGCTGGGGATCTGGATGTTCCTGGTCACGGAGATCCTGTTCTTCGGGGGCCTGTTCGGTGCCTACACCGTCTACCGGATGTGGTACCCGGCCGAGTTCGAGCTGGCGAGTTCGTACCTGAACCGGACCATCGCCACCGTCAACACGATGTTCCTCATCACCAGCAGCCTCACGATGACGTTGGCGATCCGGTCGGCGAAGCTCGGCGACACGGGCGCGCTGATCCGCAACCTGCTCGTCACCGCGGCGCTGGGCACCGCGTTCATGGTGATGAAGGGGTTCGAGTACGCCGAGGACTTTCACGAGAACCTGCTGCCGGGGCCGCGGTTCGCCGACAACTTCCGGCGGGACGCGGTGGACCGCGGGCTGGACCCCGGCAAGGT
>JAYUBA010001101.1:0-4042 GCA_043741075.1 Frigoriglobus sp. | reverse complement strand
GGTTTTGAGCGACCACTACCGCTGAAACCAGCTAATCGCTGGCCTCCGAATTCTGGAAATCCTCGATTTTCAAGGCAGATATAGTGCGCACGCCCTGGTCTCTGTGGTTAGTTCTCTCTTCTTCTGGGTTAGTTCTGTCTTCTTCTGGGTCGGAGCAAGCGTGTCGTTCGGTCACACCAGTTCGCAGATGGCCCTCCGCGACCCGGACATCCGGTTGATGCTCCTCGTGCGCGACGACGACGACACGGCCGCGTTCTCCGAACTGGTCGAGCGGTTCCAGCACCGGCTCGTGGCCGTCATGCACCACGTCGTCGGGAGCGCCGACGAGGCGGAAGATTTGGCCCAGGAGGTGTTCCTCCGCGTCTACCGCATCCGCAAGAAGTACACGCCCAAGGCGAAGTTCTCCACCTGGCTGTTCACCATCGCCAACAACCTCGCGCTGAACGCGCTGCGGGACCGGCATCGGCGGCCGGTGCTCCCGCTGGAGGTGCGCGACTCCGGCCCCCTCGGCCCGCGGCCCACCGAGACGCTCGCCCCCACCCGCGACGACCCGCCCGCACACAACCTCCAGCAGCAGGAGCTGGCGGACGTCATCCGCCGGGCGCTCGACGGGCTGAACGAGCGGCAGCGGATCGCGATCGTGCTGAACAAGTTCGAGGACATGAACTACGCGGACATCGCGGACGTGATGGGGGTGACGACGAAAGCGGTAAAATCGCTGCTAAGTCGCGCCCGGAGCAAGCTGCGCGAGGCCCTTCAGGGTTACATTTACATGGACGGCGAACCGCCCCCGCCGACCGAGGAGCCGGGCGCGGGCGGCGGGGACAACGGCGGCGAGTGATCCGACGCGGAGCCACCCGGCCCGACTCCGGGCTGATCGGGAACCGAACTCATGGCGAGCGAAAACACCGCACCCGACGACGCCCCCGCGCCCGACCCGTTCGAGACGGAGTTGGTCGCGTACCTGGACGGCGAACTCGACCCCGCGGCGGCGCGCCAGGTCGAGGCGCGGCTGGCGAAGGACCCCGCCGCCCGCACCCGCGCGGCCGAGCTGAAGAGGTCGTTCGACATGCTCGACTACCTCCCGCGGCCGGAGCCGTCGCCCACGTTCACCACCCGCACGCTGGACAGGCTGCCCGTGCTGAAGCCGGCCGCAAACGGCAGCGGCTCCGCACCCCAACCCGCCGCGGCGCGGCCGACCGCGTCCCGGTCCGGGCCGATCGCTTCGACCTCGATGCCGATTTCGCTCGAAGAGGACGAGCCGCGGGCCGCCCGCCCGCGCCGGTTCCTCCGGGCCGCCGGGATCGTCGCCGCGGTGTCCGCGTTCGCCGCGCTGGGGTACCTCGCCGCCGCCGGCGCGCGCCCCTACCTGTTCCCGGCGCGCGACCGGAACGACGAGGCGAAGGGCGAGGTCGAATCGCGCGTCGCCGAGCACCTGCCGCTGTACGCGGTGGCCGACGATCTCGCGTTCGTGGCGGAACTCGCCAAGCCCGAATACTTCGGCGACGACCCGGCGGTGAGCTTCGACCCGGGCCTGAAGGTTCCGCCCGCGGACGCGTCCGACAAGCCGACCGGCAAGGACATGGAGGCGCTGACGAAGGCGTTCCGCGCGCTCCCGCCCGCGCGCCGGGCGGAGGTCGTGGCGCTCGACCGCGACCTGCACGCGAAGGAGCCGCGCGAGCGCGACCGCCTGTTCCGCGCGCTGGAGGCGTACGCGGTGTGGCTGGAGCGCCTGCCCGAGTCCGAGCGGCGCGGCGTGCTGGCCCAGGACACGTCCGGCCTGCGCCTCGGCGTGGTCCGCAAGGTCCGCGAGCAGCAGTGGTGGGACGCGCTCCCGCCGGCCGTGCGCGCGAAGCCCGAACTGCTCCCGCAGTGGCGCGAGGAGGAAGCGGCCCGGCGCGACCGGTGGGCATTCGTACGCCGGCACGCGGAGGCGTTCGCCGCGAACAAGTCGCCGTGGCCGTTCGACACCGAGGCCGGGCGCAAGGAGGTGACCGAGTTCGCGCGCACCGCGTTCAAGACCGACGACCCGAAGAGGTGCCGGCTGGCGCCCGACGAACTGGCCGAGTACAAGCGCCTGCTCGCGGTCGCCGAGCGCGACGGGGCGTGGGCGTGGTACGGCCGGTTCGTGTACGAACTGAGCCGGCTGCACCCGTACCTGCCGGAGCCGGAGAACCCGAAACTGTTCATCACCGAGCCGACCGAGTTGCCGGAGGTCTACATTCGCGCATTGTCGAAGAAGGGCGGCGGGTGGCGCATCAAACCCAACACGTTCGGCAAGTGGCCCGACTTCCCACTGGAGGCGCTTCGCGAGTCCGTATTCGTCAAGGTTCTCACCCCCAACCCCCCGCCGCTCGGCCCGGCGCGGCTCGCGGACTTCAAGGAGCCGGTGCGCACCTTCGCCGCGCGGGACCTGTTCCCCGCACTGAGCGGCGACGAGAAGGGCACCCTCCAGCGGCTCGAAGGGCGGTGGCCGGAGTACCCGCAGCGGTTCCTCCAGTACGCGCACAAGCACGACTTCCCGGTCCCCGGCGCCACGCTGCCGTTCTCGCCGAAGAACTGGGACCAGACCTACGGCACCCGTACCGCGCCGCGCCCGACCAACTGACGGAGCCGCACCGATGACCGGCGACTGGGTGGTGTGGGCGCTGCTCTCGGCCGCGTTCGCGGCGGCGACCGCCGTTCTCGCGAAGGCCGGCTCCGCCGCCATCGACCCCGACCTCGCCACGCTCATCCGCACCGCGGTCGTGCTCGTGTGCCTGCTCGTCCTCGTGACCGCGACCGGCAAGTGGACCGGGTCCGAACCGCCGTCGGCGCGCACCGTGCTGTTCCTGGTGCTGTCCGGCGTCGCGACCGGCGCGTCGTGGCTGTGCTACTTCCGCGCGCTGCAGGCGGGCGAGGTGTCGAAGGTCGCGCCGGTGGACAAGTTGAGCGTGGTGCTGGTCGCGGTGTTCGCGGTGGTGTTCCTGCGCGAGCGGCTGAGTTTGCGCGAGTGGGCCGGCCTCGGGCTGGTCGCGACCGGCGTGCTGGTGCTGGCGCTGAAGCGCTCGAGTTCGTAGTGACCCGCTTCAGCGGGTCGGTGCCGCTACGTCTCCCGACCCGCTGAAGCGGGTCACTACGAACGAAGCTCACGCGACCGGGTTGTGCAGCGTGCCGATGCCGGCGATGGTGATGCTCACGTCGTCGCCGTGCGCGAGCGTGAACGCGTCCGGCGGAACGATCCCGGTGCCGGTCAGCAGCAGCGCCCCGTGCGGGAACTCGTTCTCCTTGAACAGCCACTCGGCGAGGCTCTCCGCGGTGCGGGCCATCTGCGCCAGCGTCGTCGCCCCCTCGAACGCCACCGCCCCGCCGCGGCGGATCACGAGCTGAATTTCGACGCCCGCGAGCGGCGGCATCACGGCCGCCGGCGTCACCACCGGCCCGACCGCGCACGAGCCTTTGTAAATCTTCGCCTGCGGCAGGTACAACGGGTTCTCGCCCTCGATGTCGCGCGAACTCATGTCGTTGCCGATCGTGTAGCCGACGACCGTTCCGGCCGGGGAAATGACCAGCGCGAGTTCCGGTTCCGGCACGCTCCACGTCGCGTCCGCGCGGATGCGGACCGGCCCGCCGGGGTGGACGACGCGCGCCGCCGTGGCCTTCAGGAACAACTCCGGGCGGTCCGCGGTGTACACCTTGTCGTAGAACTGGGCCGCGCCGACGGACTCCTCTTCGCGCGCGATCTTGCTCCGCTTGTACGTCACGCCCGCGGCCCAGATTTCCTGGTAATCGACCGGGGCCAGGAACGTCTGCCCGTCGAGCCGTTCGGAGGTGACGAGCGGGTCGATTAGCCGCCCGGCGGTCGCGACCGGGTCGGCCGAGTGGAGCAGGTCCGCGAGGGTCCGCACGGCCGGGTCGCGGGTCATGTCGAGGGTGAACAGGTGACCGCGCTCGAGCATGACGACCGCCGTCTCGCCCGTGTCCCGCCGCATCTTGCCGAACTGCATGACCGCACCTGGGCTGTAGGAGGATTGGACGAGCCGGAAGCGTGCGCGACGGACTG
>JAYUBA010001100.1:0-4052 GCA_043741075.1 Frigoriglobus sp. | reverse complement strand
GAGGGGCCGGGGGTGGGTTCTTCACATGCCACGGACCGCCTTCCTCTTCCCCGGTCAGGGCGCCCAGACGGTCGGGATGGCCGCCGCGCTGTGCCGGTCGCTCCCGGCCGCGGCCGACCTCTTCCGGCGCGCCTCCGCGGCGCTCGGGTACGACCTGCTTGAGGTCTGCACGACCGGCCCGGCCGAGCGACTGAGCGCGACCGACGTGAGCCAACCGGCCATCTTCGTCGCCAGCCTCGCGGCGCTGGAGCAGTTGAAGGCCGCCGAGCCGGACGCGATTCAATCCGTGGTCGCGACCGCGGGGCTGAGCCTGGGCGAATACACCGCCCTCGCGTTCGCCGGCACGCTGTCGTTTGAAGACGGCGTGAAGCTCGTCCAGGCCCGCGGGCGGGCGATGCAGGCCGCCGCGGAGGCGACGCCGTCGGGCATGGTGAGCGTGCTGGGCGTGGACGTGCCGGAGGTCGAGGCAATGGTGATCGAGGCCCGCGGAAGCGACACGCTCGAGGTCGCGAACCTGCTGTGCCCCGGCAACACGGTCGTGTCCGGTTCGCGCGGGGCGCTCGAGCGGTTCGAGCAACTATGCGTGCAGAAGGGCGGCATCCGCACCGTCCGGTTGGCGGTCGCGGGTGCCTTCCACACGGCGCTGATGAAGCCCGCCGACGCGGCGCTCGCGCGGGCACTGGCGGGCGTGGCGCTCAGCGCCCCGGCGGTGCCGGTGTGGTCGAACGTGGACGCGCGCCCGCACACCGACCCGGCCGAAATCCGCGACCTGCTCGTGCGGCAGGTGCTGTCGCCGGTGCGGTGGGAGGACACGCTCCGCGGGCTGTTCGCGGAGAACGTGGACCGGTTCTACGAGATCGGGCCGGGCCGCGTGTTGGCCGGGCTGATCAAGCGCGTGCAGCGGAAAGCCGACATCCGGAACGTCCCCGCGTAGCCCGCCGGCGCGGGCGGTTCGGCAAGTCCGTCGGCCGATGGGCTTTTCTTTTCGGTGTCGGGTCAGTAGAGTTTCGTTCGTCAGTCGCCGCACCGGCGCCGAGGGCCGGCGGGCGAGCGACACATACCAGACGCTGATGCGCGGGGCCGGCCGGAGCCGGCCGGGCCGCGGGTGTTGCGGTGGCCCCCACCACCGCCCGGAGGGTCGAACCGTGTCCGTCGAGCAACGTGTGATCGACATCGTGAGCGAGCACTTCGCGTACGACAAAGAAAAGGTCACCCGAACCACTACGTTCATTGAAGACATCGGGGCCGACTCCCTCGACATCGTCGAGTTCGTCATGGAACTGGAAGAGGAGTTCGACATCCAGATCCCCGACGACCAGGCCGAGAAGATCAAGACGGTGGGCGAGGCCGTCGATTACATCGACATCGCGATCAAGAACAAGCCCCAGTGACCCACCCACGGTGACCGCCGCCATGACACGCCGCCGGGTGGTAATCACCGGGCTGGGGACCGTGAACCCGCTCGCGCTCAACGTACCGGACTACTGGCGGGGGCTTCTCGCCGGGCGCAGCGGCATCGCGCCCATCACGCGGTTCGACACCACCGACTTCAAGGTGAAGTTCGGCGGCGAGGTGAAGGGCTTCTCCCCGGAACCGGTCCTCGACACGCGGTCCGCCCGCAAGCTCGACCGGTTCACCCAGTTCGCCGTGGTCGCCGCCGCCGAGGCCGTCGCGGACAGCGGCCTCGACTTCGCGACGGAGAACGCGTTCCGGTGCGGGTGCATCCTGGGCAGCGGCATCGGCGGCATCGCGGAACTCGAAGAGGGGCACCGCACGCTGATGGAGCGCGGTCCCGGCCGGCTCGGGCCGTTCCTCATCGCCAAGATGATCGCCAACGCGGCCAGCGGGAACATCTCCATCCACTTCGGCCTCCGCGGGCCGAACACCACCGTCTCCACCGCGTGCTCGTCGGCCGCCCACGCCATCGCCGACTCGCTCGCCGCGATCCGGCAGGGGCAGGCCGACGTGATGGTGACCGGCGGCAGCGAGGCCGCGATCACGCCGCTGGGCCTGGGCGGGTTCATCGCGTGCCGGGCCGTCTCCGACCGCAACGACGACCCGCCCCGCGCCAGCCGCCCGTTCGACAAGGACCGCGACGGCTTCGTTCTCAGTGAAGGCTCCGGCATCCTCGTGCTGGAAGAGTACGAGCGGGCGAAGGCGCGGAACGCGCCGATCTACGCCGAGGTGTGCGGGTCCGGGAACACGGCCGACGCGTACCACATCACGGCCCCGCACGAGGACGGCATCGGTGCGGCCCAGGCGATGCGCGAGGCGGTCCGCGACGCCGGCTGGAACACCGACGAGGTTCACTACATCAACGCCCACGGCACCAGCACCGGGCTGGGCGACGTGGCCGAGACGAAGGCGATCAAGCAGGTGTTCGGTGCCCACGCGAAGAAGCTAATGATTTCCAGCACCAAGAGCATGATCGGCCACCTGCTCGGCGCGAGCGGCGGGGTGGAAGCGGTCGCGTGCGCGATGAGCATCCGGCACGGCGTGCTGCACCCGACGATCAACCTCGTGAACCAGGACATCGAGGCCGGCTGCGACCTCGACTACATCCCGAACGTGGCCCGCGAGGCCCGCGTCCGCCGGGTGCTGTCCAACAGCTTCGGCTTCGGCGGGCACAACTGCTCGATCGCGCTGGGCGCGGTTTAGCGAGCGAAGAAGACAGATTGGCCACAAAAAAGCACAAAGGGCACAAAAGAGAACCAAGACCGAGAACAGAGTTGTTTTGAACTCAACTCACTCCTCCGTTCTGGTTCTACTTTGTGCCCTTTGTGCTTTTTTGTGGCCAATCTGTCTTCTGATTTAAGAGGACTCCTCATGGCGCTCCCCGATCTGCTCGCCGGCCGGTGGGCCGACGTGTCGCTCACGCAACCCGAGTTCGCCCGCTACTCGCGCCACGTCATCATGCCGGAGGTCGGCCTCGACGGGCAGCGCAAGCTCAAGGCCGCGAAGGTGCTCGTCATCGGCACCGGCGGCCTCGGCTCGCCGCTCGCGCTCTACCTCGCCGCCGCCGGCGTCGGCACGCTCGGCCTCGTCGATTTCGACGTGGTGGACGTGTCGAACCTTCAGCGGCAGATCATCCACGGCACCGCCGACATCGGCCGGTCGAAGTGCCAGTCCGCCGCCGCTCGCCTCCGCGACGTGAACCCGGAGGTGAAACTCGACCTGTGGGAAGAACGCGTCACCTCGAAGAACGCGCTCGACATCGTGCGGCACTACGACATCGTCGTGGACGGCACCGATAACTTCCCGACGCGCTATCTCGTGAACGACGCGTGCGTGCTGCTGAACAAGCCGAACGTGTACGGCAGCATCTTCCGGTTCGACGGGCAGGCGACGGTGTTCGACCCGCGGGTCGGGCCGTGCTACCGGTGCCTGTACCCGGAGCCGCCGCCGCCGGGCGAGGTGCCGAGTTGCGCCGAAGGCGGCGTGCTGGGTATCCTGCCCGGCGTGATCGGGTGCATTCAGGCGACGGAAACGATCAAACTCATCCTCGGCATCGGCGAACCGCTCATCGGCCGGCTGCTGCACTACGACGCGCTCGCCATGACGTTCCGCACGTTCAAGATTCGGCGCGACCCGAAGTGGGCGGTGGGCGCTCCGCACCCGACCATCACGGGGCTGATCGACTACGAGGAGTTCTGCGGCGTCCGTGGGGAGCCGCTTGCGGCTTCGCGGGCCGGCGGAGGCGACATCACACCGGAGCAACTGAAGAGGCGGATCGACGCGGGCGAGAACCTGTTCGTGCTGGACGTGCGGAACCCGAACGAGTTCGCCATCTGCCGCATTCCGGGTACGGTGCTGGTGCCGCTCCCGGAGTTGCCGTCGCGGTTCGCCGAAGTGCCGAAGGACCGCGAGGTGATCGTCCACTGCAAGAGCGGGATGCGCAGCGCGAAGGCGATCGAGTTCCTGAAGGCGCAGGGGTACACGAGGCTCGTGAACCTGACCGGCGGCGTCCTCGGCTGGGCGGAGAAAGTGGACCCAGGCATGCCCAAGTACTGACAGGCTGAGTTCTCGTTTAGCGTGCGGCCCGTAGGGTCGCC
>JAYUBA010001099.1:0-12824 GCA_043741075.1 Frigoriglobus sp. | reverse complement strand
CGGCCGCGAACTCGAAGGTGCCGCAGGCCCACCCGGCCGAGCGGTTCCGCGCGTCGATGTATCAGCCCGCGCTGCTCAAGTACATCATCCCCGCCGGTGACCTGCCGCGGGCGATGGCGATGGCCCAGAAGTTCGACAAGGCGCTCGCCCTGACCAACAACGTCGCCGACGTGCTCCCGCCGGAGGTCGTCCTCGACGGGTTCGGCGAGGGCGAACTGAAGGTCGAGAAGGACACGCTCACGGTGAAGGCCAGCGCCAAGAGCGCCAAGCACCCGATCACCGCGATGCGGCTGCTCATCAACGGGCGGCCGTTCCAGGGCAGCGCCGGGGTGAAACGGTTCGACACCCCGCAGAACGAGGCCGCGGCCACCTGGGAGGTGCAGCTCCCGCCGGGCACGCACACCGTCGCGGTGATCGCCGACTCGCCGGTGAGCAAGGGCATGTCGAAGGTGGGCATCGCGGTCCGCCCCGGCGTGATCCCGAAGCCGAACCTGTATGTGCTGGCAATGGCGGTTGGCGACTACAAGCACATCAGCAAGCTGAAGATGGCCCCGAACGACGCCCCGCTGCTGGCCAACGCCCTTCAAAAGCACTCCAAGTCGGTGTTCAACACCATCGAGGTCAAGGTGCTGATCGACGAGAAGGCGTCGAAGAAGGGCATGCTCGAGGGGCTGGACTGGCTGAAGTCCAAGATGACGCCCCAGGACGTGGGCATCGTCAGCTTCTCCGGGCACGGCACCCACGACCTGTTCGGCAACTTCTACCTGTGCACGTGGGACATGCGGAAGGACGACGAAGACCTCGTGACGGCCCTGTCGGGCAACGAGTTCAAGAGACGGCTGGAGAACATGCCCGGCCGGCTCATCGCGATTCTGGACGCGTGCCACTCGGGCATCGTGACCGACAAGGAAAAGCCGCCGCAGACGGACAGCCTGGTCCGCGACCTGACCGCCGAGGACTCCGGGGTGATCGTGATGTGCGCCTCCGGTGGGCGCGAGTACTCCTACGAGGATCCGCGGACGAACGCCGGGTATTACACGTTCGGTCTCGTCGAGGGGCTGTCCGGGCTGGCGGACATCGACGGCGACGGGTACATCTACATCCACGAGCTGGACATGTACGCCTCCGCCCGCGCGAAGCAGTTGAGCGACGGCAAGCAGAACCCAACGCTGGGCCGCCCGTCGAGCGTCCGCTCGTTCCCGATCGCGAAGGTGGAGAAGCCGATCGCCCCGTGATGTTGTAGCCACGGCGGTCGTGGTGTACGCGGCCCGCGTGCTCTTCGCAAGGCACGCGGGCCGCGTACACTACGGCCCTCACTTCACTTGCGTGCCCGTCTTCGGGTCGATGCGGAGGCCGAGCTTCTCGTCCGCGTGCGTGTAGAAGAAGAACCCGTACATCATCTCGTTGTGCGTCTGCGGGCCGTTGCGGACCGTCGCCTTCGGGTCCGGGTTGTACGGGTTGAACGCCGAGTTGTCGTAGTGCGCCACGCACTCGATCCGCGTCCCCTTCGCGAACCGCTTCCGGCCCGGCGCCCACCGGTACGGGATCTGCCAATCGAAGTTGTAGTTCGGGATGATTAGCAGCGTTTCCCGCTTGCCGTCAGGCGCGTGGGAATGGAATGACATGTCCTTGCCGCGCAGGTGCATGTGCGCGAACAGGCCGACGCCGATCGCGTCGGCGTCGAGCACCTTGCTCGCGGACACCTTGTGCGCCGGCGCGCCGGGCGGGATCGCGAACCGCGTGTCGAACAGTTCCAGCATCCGCAGCCGCGTCTGCACCACGTCGCGGGGATAGCGCACGCCGACACTGACTTTGCACTTCTCCGGCTTGCCGGTGGTGACGAAGTGGATCTGCAGCGCGAGGAACGTGCCCTTCGGGATGAGGAACGCGACGCCGCGTTCGAGGTTCATCGGCTCGCCGCCGGGCACGTACCCGGTGATGAAGTTCTCCTCCTTGAACCCGACCTTGAGGCCGCCGAAGGCCATGTTACAGTGGTGCAGCGACCGCGGGTTGTCGGTCGTGATCTGGACGTTCTGCACCCAGGTGTCTTCGGCGAAGTGGTGCGGCAGGATCGCGTACTTGTACGGGATGTCGCCGGTCGCGGGCAGGTCGAACTCCACCGACTCCAGCACCAGGTCCGGCTCGGCGATCAGCCACTTGCCCTTTACCTCCGGGGGCGGGGCGGGTGCCTTCGCGAGGTCGCCGGCCGCGGCCCCAGATTTCGCCCAGTCGGTCACCGTCGCGCGCTCCTCGTCCGAAAGCCCGCGGCGGTTGGTGAACGGGCCGAACTCGTGGCTCGCGAACCACGGCGGCATCCGCTGGTCCGCGATCACCTCCGCGAGCGCTTCGGCCCGCGCCGCGGCCTGCTTGTAGCTGGTAAGCGCGAACGGGGAAGAACCGCCGGCCTTGTGGCACTCCCAGCAGTGCTTCTGGAGGATCGGGGCGACGTGTTCGGCGAAGGTCACGTCCTTCGCCTTGCGCGGCTTCGGGAAGGTGATCGGGCAACCGTCCACCTCGGTTTCGGGCACCGCGACCTTCTTACCCGCGAGGACCGCGTCGATGGCGTCCTTCAGCTCGCGTGCGGCCGGTTCCTTGCGGGCGCCGCCGAGGCGGAACTGGTCGTCGATCCGCCCGCGGTAGCGGATGCGCCGGTCCGCGTCGAGGACGACCGCCTCCGGGGTGCGGGTGACGCCGAGGGCGCGGGCGCACGCGCCGCCGAAGTCCTTCACGAACGGGAGTTCCATCTCGAACGTCACGGCCTGCGTCGCCATCGCGACGACGGAGTCCTCGTCGGCCGCGTTGACCGCCGCGAACTGCACGCCCTTGTCGCGGTACTCCTTCTCCAGCGCGTGTAGCGTCGGCAGGTACCGCTGCGCGACCGGGCAAGTCGTGTTCACGAAGACGAGTACGACCGCTTTCTTCTTGCCGAAGTCGTCGAGGGTGCGCGGCAGCGACCGGATGTCGGTGAACTTCAGCTTGCCGACGGTGTCGCCGACCTTCGGCGCGTCCGCGGCGCGGGCCGTGTCGGGGGCGAGTAGAAAGAGCGTGGCGAGCAGGCACGAAAGCCGCATGGCGGTTGTCCTCGCGGGAAGTTCGTTCGCGGGTTCGGGTCTTTATATCAGCGGGGCTACGTCGGCGGCGGCTCGTGCCCCTTCCAGCCGGCCATGCTGCGGGACACCCCGGTCGCGCGGCACAGCGCCTTGTACCAGCTCCGCGGCAGGCCGGCGCACAGCCCGTAGGTCGCGCGAAGCCGGCGCGGGAGCATGACGAACTCGCGGCCCCTCGCCACCGCGCGGACGACGGCGTCCGCGACGCGCTCCGGCGTCAGCCACCCGGAGAGCGGGCCGGGATCGGCTCCGTCGAACAGGCCCGTGGCGATGTAGCCGGGGCAGATCGCGGTCGCGCACACGTGCCGGTGGCCGAGTACGCGTAACTCTTCCTGGAGTGACTCCGTGAAGCCGAGCACGGCCCACTTGCTCGCGGCGTAGGTGGTCCCCATCGGGAGGGCGACGACGGCCGACGCGCTCGCGATGTTGACCAGGTGCGCCGCCGGTCGCGCGAGCAGGTCCGGGAGGAACGCGTGCGTCACCGCGAGGACGCCGGACAGGTTCACGTTGACGGTGGTGAGGTGCTTCGCGAGCGGCACGTCGAGGAACGGCCCGTCGAACGCGATGCCCGCGTTGTTCACGAGAACGTCGATCGCGCCGTGTTCGGCGGTCAGTCGCGCGCGCACGTCCGCGATCTGCTCCGGCGCGGTCACGTCGAGCGGGTAGCCGCAGGCGCTCCCGCCCAGCTTCGCGACGGCACTCGTCACGCGCGCCGCGTCGCGGTCGGTGACGACGACCCGCGCGCCGCCGCGTGCGAACGCCGACGCGATGGCGAACCCCAGCCCGTGCCCGGCCCCGGTGACGAGGACGCGACTGCCCGCGATGCGCATGACCGCCTCCGTTGGATGCGCTTCATCCTATTCGTTCCGTTTCGACTCCGCGAGTTGGTAGAATGGCGTCCGACCTCAAGCAACCCGAAGGAACACGCTCATGACACTTCGCGTCGTCGCGGTCGTTGCCGCACTCGCGTTCGCTCCGCCCGCGTCCGCCGCCGAGCCGAACGGGTGGTCGGACGATGTCGAGCAGTCGCTCAAGCGGGCGAAGGACAACCGCAAGGAACTCGAGAAGGCGCTCACCGGCGTGCCCAAAGACCAGCGCAAGGGGATGGCGTTCCTGATCGAGAACATGCCGGACGCGGACCTCACGTCGCTCAAAGCGGACTTCCTGCTGACGAACGTGGACCTCGCCTACAAGGCCCGCAAGGAAACGCCGTGGGGAAAGGACGTTCCCGAAGAGATCTTCCTCAACGACGTGCTGCCGTACGCGAACGTGGACGAGACGCGCGACGCGTGGCGCAAGGAGTTCTACGACCTGTGCATGCCCATCGTGAAGGACTGCAAGACGCCGACCGAGGCCGTGCAGAAGCTGAACAAGGAACTGTTCAAGAAGCTGAAGCTCGGCTACTCCACACAGCGGAAGGCACCGAACCAAAGTCCCAAGGAGTCCATCGAGTCGGGCAAGGCAAGCTGCACCGGCCTGTCGATCGTGCTGAGCGACGCGGCGCGAGCGGTGGGCATCCCGGCGCGGCTCGTGGGCACGCCGCTCTGGGCCGACAAGCGCGGCAACCACACCTGGGTCGAAATCTGGGACAAGGGCTGGCACTTCACGGGCGCGTGCGAGCCGGACCCGAACGGCCTGGATCGCGGGTGGTTCGTGGGCGCCGCGGCGCAGGCCAAGAAGGACGTGCCCGAACACGCGATCTACGCGGCCAGCTTCAAGAAGGGCAAGCCGCACTTCCCGCTGGTGTGGGCGACGGGCAACAAGGACGTGCCCGCGGAGAACGTCACCGACCGCTACGCGCGGGCCGCTGCGCCCGATGTGAAGGCCGAGGTCGCCAAGTCCGCCGCCGCACTCAAGGAGCTACGCGCCGCCCTCGACGCGAACCCCGCGACGCTCGCCGAACTCGCGGACAAGTCATTCGCCAAGATTCCGCTGACGAAGGAAGACGCCGCGACCGCGCGCGAACTGCTTTGGAAGGTACACGTCGCGTTCATCAGGAAGGACCGCGCGGGCGAAGTGAAAGACCTGCTCATCAAGGACGGCACGCTGGAGATGCCGTTCTTCTACAAGGCGTTCGGCAAGAAACCGGCGGGCGGGCGGAGCCTGTGGATTTCGCTGCACGGGGGCGGCGGCGCACCGAAGGCCGTCAACGACGGGCAGTGGGAGAACCAGAAGAAGCTCTACACCGTGGACGAGGGCGTCTACCTCGCGCCGCGGGCGCCGACGAACACGTGGAACCTGTGGCACGAGGGGCACATCGACCGCATGTTCGCGCGGCTGATCGAAGACCTCATCGTGCTGGAGGACGTGAACCCGAACAAGGTGTACGTGCTCGGCTACTCGGCCGGCGGCGACGGCGTGTACCAGATCGGCCCGCGCATGGCCGACCACTGGGCCGGTGCCGCGATGATGGCCGGGCACCCCAACGGCGTGTCGATGCTTTCGCTTCGGAACGTGCCGTTCGCGCTGCAAGTGGGCGGCAACGACAGCGCGTACAACCGCAACAAGGTCGGCAAGGAGTACGGCGAGCAACTCGACAAGCTTCAGAAGGACGACCCGAAGGGGTACGAGCACTTCGTGAAGATTTACGAGGGGAAGGGCCACTGGATGGACCGCGAGGACAAGGCGGCGCTGCCGTGGATGGCGAAGTTCACCCGCAACCCGGTGCCGGACCGCGTGGTGTGGAAGCAGACCGGCACGCCGCACGACCGCTCGTACTGGCTCGCGGTTCCGACGAAGGAAGCGAAGGGCGACTCGCTGGTGATCGCGACCCGCACCGGTCAGACGATCGACATCGTGACCGCGGAGAAGGTGTCGAAGCTCCTCATCCGCCTCGACGACCGCATGGCCGACCTCGACAAGCCGGTAGAGGTGAAGCACGCCGGCAAGACGCTGTTCACCGGCGAAGCTCCGCGCACGGTCGGCGTTCTGGTGAGGACGCTGGTGGGCCGCGGCGACCCGGCGCTGGTGTTCGATGCCGAAGTCGAGGTGACGCTGCCGGAAGGGAAGTGAGTGCTGTGAGTTGGGCCGACCGAAGCCGGTCTGCCCTATCGCGCAACGCGTGTCAGTATTGCAACGAGTTCGGTGACGGGGGCGCGCTGGTGGCCGAGTCGTTCGCCGAGCGCTGGGACCGGAAGGAGCGGGACTGCGGCTTCGAGGCCATTGCATCAACGATGGTCGTGTGCGGGTCCGACGTCCTCCCCGATTCGGCCGCGCCGTGTGTCAGCTTCAAGGAGGCAGCGCGGTCCCTGTCCGTCTGGGAGGTATTCGCATCTCCATCCGACTGGTTAGTGGTGGATCGTGTGCGGCTCGCGCCGTACCGCGTGATCGGCTCTGACGGGGCCGGCAACCCGATCTGTGTCGAGCAGGTCACGGGCGCTGTCGTGCTGCTCGACCACGAGGATTGGTTCCGCACCCGCCAGTTCGTCAACAGCAGCGTTGGTCAGCTCGCCGAGTGTCTACTGGCGTACATGGGCGAACAGGAGCCGGAGCGATTCCGATCGGTAGTCCAGAGCATCGACCAGGCGGCCCTCGCCGAGGGGTCATTCTGGTGGCATCAGGCTGCGGGGTTGGGGACAGAGACGCCGGACCAGGTCGGTTGAGGCTCCCGACGCGGTTTAGTACACTGGCGTTGGGTTCGACCGCCGCAGGAAGCGACGATGGACATCCGCTACTACCTCGACCCGGACACACAACTGCCGCACATCTACGGGCACAGCGTGACCGAAGCCGAGGTGGAACAAGTCCTGCGCAACTCTGGGGAGGATCTCCCTGGAACTCGCGATTCGCGGATGAAACTGGGGCAGACGGACGCCGGTCGGTATCTCCAGTTGATCTACGTGCCCGACGACGATCCGCAGAGTGTGTTCGTGGTCACCGCCTACGAGTTGCAGGGGAAGGCCAAGCAAGCGTACCGGCGACGGCGCCGGTGGAGGGGTAAATGAGCGAGCCGCAAAAGTTCCCGTCCGGTTGGGACGAGTCCCGGGTCCGGGACGTTCTGGCCCACTACGAGGGCCAATCCGAGGACGATCAGGCCGATGAGATCGAGGCGGCGCTGGACGCCAAGGGGACAACGATGATTGCCGTACCGGACGAGTTGGCAGACGAGGTTCGTGCCCTCATCGCCCGGAAGCGGAGCGCCTAACCCGCACCGCACTTGACCGGGGTCGCATGTCGCGGGTCCGACGTAGGAGCGCGATGAGTACGGCACCCACCCCGCACACGTCCGTCGCCCGCGTCGTCGCGGCCAGCTTCGTCGGCACCGCCATCGAGTGGTACGACTTCTTCCTCTACGGCACTGCCGCGGCGCTCGTCTTCAACACGCTGTTCTTCCCGACGGTCGATCCGGTCACGGGCACGATGGCCGCGTTCGGCACCTACGCGGTCGGGTTCATCGCCCGGCCGTTCGGCGGCGTCCTGTTCGGCCACTACGGCGACCGCTTCGGCCGGAAGTCGGCGCTCGTCGTCACGCTGATGATCGTCGGCCTCTCCACGTTCTGCATCGGTCTGCTGCCGACCTATAACGCGGCCGGTGTGCTGGCCCCGGTGCTGCTCGTCGCGCTGCGGTTCGTGCAGGGGTTGGGCGTCGGCGGCGAGTGGGCCGGGGCGGTGCTGATGGTCGCGGAGCGCGGCGACCCGCGGTGGCGCGGGTTCTCGGCGAGCTGGGTGCAGGCCGGCGCGCCGGTCGGACTGCTCCTCGCGACCGGCGCGTTCGGGCTGGTGTCGATGCTCCCGGAAGCGGACTTCCTCTCGTGGGGGTGGCGGATTCCGTTTCTGCTAGGTGTGGTCCTCACCGCGGTCGGGCTGTTCCTGCGTCTGAAGGTGCTCGAAAGCCCGCTGTTCGCGAAGGCGATAGCGGAAGCGCCGCCGTCCGCCCAACTCCCGCTGATGGAAGTGCTCCGCAATCACCGGCGGAACGTGGTGCTCGCGATGGGCGCGCGAATGGCCGAAAACTGCTTCTACTACTTCTTCACCGTGTTCGCGCTGAGCTACGGCACGCAGCGCCTCGGTTTGCCGAAAGCGCTCCTGCTCGACGGGGTCATCCTCGCGGCCGTCGCGCATCTCATTGCCACGCCGTTGTTTGGGGCGCTTTCGGACCGCGTCGGGCGCAGGCCGGTGTACCTCGGCGGGGCGGTGTTTCTGGCCGCGTTCGCGTTCCCGTTCTTCTGGATGATGTGTACGCGCGAGCGGGAGTGGGTGTGGCTGGCGCTCGCGGTGGGAATGGTCGGGCACGCGGCGATGTACGGGCCACAGGCCGCGTTCCTGTCGGAGCTGTTCGGCACCCGCGTGCGGTACACCGGGGCGTCGCTCGGCTACCAGCTCGCGGCCCCGCTATCGGGCGGGGTCGCGCCGCTGATCGCGACGGCACTGCTCACGTGGTCCGACGGCAACCCGTGGCCGGTCGGCGTGTACCTCGTCGGTATGGCGCTGGTCACCATCACGGCCGTGCTGCTCGCGACGGAGACGCATCGCCGCGACCTCTCCGACGCGCCGTGAACCCACATCACACCCAGGGCAACGCCTGGGTGCGAGACCGGGGCGCGATTGACCCTACTTCCACACCGCGACCTGCCCGCTCCTGACCGACTGGTTCGCCAAGTGCGCCGCGCTCGCGGCGCTCACGCCCGCTTCCGCCGGGCACGCCACCTTCTTCGACCGGTCGCGGATGCACTCGATCCAGTTCGTCAGGTGAAGCAGTTCGCCGTCCGGCTTGTCGTAGAAGTCCAGGCCCTTCTGCTGGTCGGTGCCGAGGATGTGCGAAGACGGTTCGGGCTTCTTCTTGCCGCGATCCGGAATGATCTCGTACCGGCCGCGGTCCACGTACAGCGTGCCCTCGCTGCCCATGAACTCCGTCATCGCCCCGTTCCGGTTGTTGCTGAACGTCCCCTCGAAGTACACCTGCACCTGCTTGTCGGGGTAGCGCAGGAGCGTTTGCACCGTGTCCGGCGTCTCCCAAACGTCCTTCGCCGCGAACCAGTCGCCCACGCTCGCCGCCGTCGCCGGGTGGTCGAGGTCGAGGAACCAGTGAACCACATCGATCCAGTGTACCATCAGGTCGGTGAAGATGCCGCCGCCGAAGTCCCAGAACCACCGCCACTGCCGGAACTTGTACGCGTCGAAGTCCTGTGCCTTCGCGGTGCCGAGGAACCGCTTCCAGTCAACCTTGCTCGCGTCCAGCGGGTCTTTGCTCTTCTGAAAACGGTTCGCGTTGCGGTTCCAGGTGCAGTGGACCTTGTGTACCTTCCCGATCACGCCGTCCTTCAGCAGCTTGTACGCTTCCAGCAGGTGCGTCATGCTCCGCTGCTGCGTGCCGACCTGCACCACGCGCTTGTGGTCGTTCTGCGCCGCGATCACCAACTTGCCTTCGGCGAGGTCGTGCGTGAGCGGCTTCTCCACGTACACGTCCTTACCGGCCTTGCACGCGTCCACGGTGAGCGGCACGTGCCAGTGGTCCGGTGACGCGATCAGCACCGCGTCCACGTCCTTGCGGGCGAGCAACTCCTCGTGCTTCTTCGTGGCGAACGCTTTCGGGTCGGCCAGCGCCTTCGCCGCGGCAAGGTTGTCGTCGAACACGTCGCACACGGCCGTGATCTTCACGTTCGGCAACGCGGGGAATGACTTCAGCAGGTGTTTGCAGCGCCCGCCGACGCCGATGAGGCCGATCTGAAGCGTGTCGTTGGCGGCGAACCCGCGCGACGATTCGACGAGCAGGCCCGCGGTCGCGAGCGCGGAGGACGCAAGGAACGTGCGGCGGTCGGAAGGCATGGGGCACCTCGTGGGAGAAGTGTCACCAGAATACGCCGCCGCGTCGGGCGGGGAAAACGAAAAACCCCCGCGGTGGGCGATCCGCGGGGGTCCGGATGAAGGCGACCCACCCGTTGCATCGGAGGAAATAACGCAGCCGCGGTGCGCGGCGCGGTCCCGTGGTAATAAAAGCTGGGCGGATTAAGCGGGCCGGCGTCGGAACGCCGAACAGCAAAAGGGGCGAGCAGGCGGTCAGTTTGGCGGGCTGATTATCCTTAGTACGGGTTGCACCTCGAAAAGTTTCAGCCGTTTCGATTTTCTTTGGGAAAAGCGGAGAAAGAGGAAGCGGTCACGAATGGGAAATGAAAACACGGCGGAAACTTGTTCCGCCGTCACAGCGCACGCGGAATCGAGTGTCGGGCGATTTCCCGGCCACCGCCGACGCGGTCGTTCTCTGTATAGCTCAGAACCCGAACTTCTTCTTCATCGCGTCCGCGGCCCCGGCGAGCGGGCTGGCACTCTCGCCGCCGTCGAGCAAGCCCTGGAGTTGGTCGCCGACCAGCGGCACCTTGCCCTTGATGAACTCGAACACGCTGGCGATTGCGGTCTTCGCCTGCTCCGCGTTGATGCCGGCCTTCTCGCTCACGGTCTTGATTAGCTCGTCCACGAGGCACCTCGGTTGAAAGGGATGCTGAGTCACTTCTCGAACTGCGGGAACCGCTTACTCGCGGTCGTCACGGGTTTGTCGTCCTTGTCCAGAATCACGATGTACGCGGCGGCACCCGGCGTGTCTTCGACCAGCTTGAGCGCCTGCTCCGGCGGGAGCACGCTCACGGCCTTCGTCATGCTATCCGCGACGATGCCGTTTGGGGCGATCACCGTGACGCTCCGCCGGCCGGTCAGGCCCAGGCCCGTCTTCGGGTCGAGGACGTGCGAATACCGCATGCCCTTGATCTCGACGAACTGTTCCAGGTCGCCGGACGTGGACACCGCGGCGTTCGCGAGCGTGAGCGTCCGCGGCTTCTGGCTCCTGGCGATGGGCGCGATCTCCACTGTCCAGCCGTCCGCGCCCGGCGGCGGGTCGCCGCACGCGATGTCACCGGAGGCCGCGACGAGCGCCCGCTTGATACCGTGCTTCTCGCGGAGCAACTTCAGCGCTTCGTCGGCCGCGTAGCCCTTCGCGATGCCGCCGAGGTCGAGTTGCATCCCCGGCGTGGTGAGTTGCACGGTCTTCTTCGCCGGGTCCAACTTCACCTGCTTGTAGCCAACCCGTTCGCGAGCCTTTGCAAATTCCTTCGGGTCGGGCAGTTCCTGCGTGCGGCGCGCCAGCCGCCACAGTTGCACCACCGGCCCGACCGTTACATCGAACGCCCCGTCGGACCTCTTCGACAACTCCTCCGCCTTCAACAGTACGAAGAACAGGTCGTCGCTCACCTTCACCGGTTCGCCGACATCGGTCGCGAACGTCTTGCACAGGAGCATCAACTCGCTGTCCTTCTTGTAGTCGCTCATGGAGCCGTCGAGTTCGGTGACGCTGGCGAAGGCGGCGTCCGCGGCTTTCTTCGCGGTCGCCTTGTCAGCCGCGTAGAGGGCGATGCGGAACGTCGTGCCCTCTTTATGATGAACAGCCCCTTCGTCATCGAGCAGGCGAAGGCGTATGCAAAGCGCCCTGAGTTGGCGAACGAAACAACCCCGGCAGTAAAGATCAAAAAAATCTATCTGGCGCTCTTCAATCGCGCTCCCACTCAGGATGAGTTGTCGCTCAGCCTCAGATTCTTCGTCAATATCGAACAGATTCGTCTGACGAGTCCGAATGCGGAGGGACTGACGCCCTGGGAAGAGTATCTTCAGGCGCAGATGATGACGAACGAGTTCTGCTTCGTGGATTAAGAGGAACACTTTTTCTGAGCGAAATGGGTCGACGCTTTTTTGAAGGATTTATGCGTATAGTGAAGAGAGTTTGCAGAGAAATGGCATTTTATACCATTGAGCAGTCCAATATTCCGCTTGCAAATCAGGCGGGTTGTCGAATGCAGGACAACTTATTCCCTTACTAGTGATACTTTCATCTAAAAATAGCGAATGCAATTCTATTTTATTGAAAAAGAAAGGCGGAATTAGGTATGACGAAGCCGAATCTTCGAGGTGTCTTCTCAGCGAGCATCCCTCTCTCGCTTCTAGCCACTGCATCCATGTCAGTCGGGGCGGCTCACGCCGATGTTAAAGGCGAGGCACTCCTCGCAAAATCGAAACTTGCGTTCAAAAACGCCAGTTCGCTCACAGGAACTCTCTCAATCCACTCAGTTCAAAATGGTACGGCGATAGACTCGACGGGTCCCCTCAGGATGAAGAAACCTGCGATGGGATTTCTCAAACTCTCCAGTCCCGTCGACACGACCTACGCCTCCAATGGCAAGTTGGTCTATGCGATTTTACCGACGAACCAATACCTGAAAGAGTCGGTTTCAGGCGGGGGACTGAAAAATTTCGGACTGTTGGCGGCGCAGATAGGGCTATTTTACGGGCTAGATAAGACGGCTTTCGTAGATCTTTCCGACCCAAAACTTCATCCGACTTATGTAGGCAAAGAGATGTTGAGGGGAGCGTCCTTTGATGTTATGAGAGTCTCTGGAACCAAACCGTTTGCCTTCAAAATGAAACTCTATGTGAGTTCGGCGAATAGTTTGATCACGCGAACCGTGTTAGACGCTGATATTCAAGGCAATAAGCTCGAACAGACGATAGAAATTCTGAACCTCAAGCTCAATCCGGCTCTCACAGATTCTTCGTTCGTCGTCGCTCTGCCTCGTGGGGCAAAGCCTTATGTTCAAGCAAAAGCGGAACAGGATCCCTATGAAGCGAAACTCATCGCGGTTGGGAAAACGGCTCCCGCTTTCTCCCTCCCTGACCCGAAAGGGGGAACCGTTTCGCTCGCAGAGTCCCTACGCGGCAAAAAAGCGGTTCTTGTTAACT
>JAYUBA010001098.1:0-4058 GCA_043741075.1 Frigoriglobus sp. | reverse complement strand
CAGGGTGTCCTGCCGCCCGGTGTCGAGGAGAGTCCTGGGCGCGGTGAACACCGGGATCTCGACGCAGCCCAGTCGTTCTGGCTGGCTATCGTTTTGATGCTCAAACGGAACGGGGTTCGCGTTCCCGATGCCCAGCGAATCGCCGACTTCGCTCGGCAAGGTATCCGCGGAATCACACAGAACGCGAACTGGGAATACACGTTCGAGCCGTTTCTGGGCCGACTCGAGACTGAGAACCAGTGGTACCTCGATATCGGGGATCTACAGTACATTCGGGTCGCCACCACGGCCAATCCGAGCATCCAAGGTCTCGATGTCTTTCCTTGGGTGGTCATTGCGACGCGGAAACCGGCCGCCAGCGCGACCCCGATCGTGACGCTCCGGCTCGACCTCAGCGGGCTCGCTCGAATGATGATCGGTGACGCCGCGACCGACTGAACTGATTGAGCGACTTCCGACTCACGTAGGGTCGGAATCCTACGGGCCAGATTGGCCCGTTTCCTTCGGTCCTATTAAGCCGAAAAACGGCTTAGGTGACTCTCAAGCATGGACGCTCACTCCCCTCTCACCGCCAAGGACGTGGCGGCCATGTTCGCGGATCCGGCATCGGCGGTGAAGTTCCCGCCCCTGCTCACCGTCGATGAGGCCGCGCAACTGGCGCGGGTTCCGAAACAAACCGTGTACGCGTGGTCGAGTCAGGGGTTGCTCAAGGGATGCAGCCGGAAGGTGGGTAAGCATCTCCGCATCCTGCGCGACAAGTTCATCCTGAAAATCTTCAACGAGGGACTCCATGGCAACTGACGACGATCCGGCGAACGGAGCCGGTGGCTCCGAGCCGGTCGGTGAACACGTCCGAATCTTCCAGCGGGGGAACGTCTGGTACGCCAATTTTCAGTTCGGCGGCAAACAGCACCGACCGTCGCTCAACACGACCAGCAAGAAGGAGGCCCGGCGCCAGGCGTTACAGATCGAAGTGAAGCTCGGCACGGGGAAGTGGAATCCGGCACCCGAGGCCGCGACGGTGGCCGAGGCCGTCACGGCGTATCTCGACTTCCTCCGCGCCGAGGAGCGGGCGCCGAAAACGCTCTCGAAGTACACGAAGGTGTTCGAGCGGGTCGCCGCGCTCGCCACCGAGCGGAAGGTGAAGGATCTGACGGGCATCGACCTGGCGTTCATCGACGCCTACCGCCGCGCGCGGACGGACGAAGACGCGGCCCCGAAGACGAAGTACACGGAGACGGTCATCATCCGCCAACTGGTGACCTTCGCGCTGTCGCGGAACATGCTCGCGACCGACCCGCTGCGGGGCTTGAAGTTGAAAAAGCCGAAGCCCACGCCGCAGCCGTGCTGGACCCCGGAAGAGGTGAGCGCGATCCTCGCCGCCGCTCCCGAAGTCGTGCGACCGGCCCTCACACTCCTGGCGGAGACGGGCCTGCGGTTCGGTGAACTCGCCTGGTTGACGTGGGACGATGTCGATGTTGAAGCCAACGTCCTGCGGGTTCGACCCAAGGACGGATGGAAACCCAAGACGGGCGACCAACGGGCGATCCCGATCAGCACCCCGATCCGGATCGTTCTCGACGGCTTGCCGCGGCGCGGGCGTTGGGTGGTGACGATGCCGCCTTCCGCGTTGCACCCGGAATCGGGCCGACAGTGGACCGAACGCCGACTCTTGGGTGCGCTCAAGAAAATCCTGGCGGGCGTGCGTCTGCCCGGAAAGTTGCACACGTTCCGTCACGCGTTCATCTCGAACGCTCTTCTGAAGGGGACGGCGGTGGCGGTGGTGCGGGAGTGGGTGGGACACGTGGATCAGCAGATTCTCGCGTTGTACACCCACGTCCACAACGACGCTTCGCAGGCGGCCATGCGGTGCCTGACCGCGGCCAATAAACAACTGCAGGTGAAGGAGACGGCCCGTGACGGCAAGGAAGCGGATTCAGCACAAACCCAGCACAACGGAAAGGAGTCAGGAGATGCGAGCGACGCAAAATGAACACGGGCCGCAAGTTGCGGCCCGTGCGAAACTCAACAGCGGAGAGGGAGGGATTCGAACCCTCGGTACGGTTACCCGTACACAGCATTTCCAGTGCTGCACAATCGACCACTCTGCCACCTCTCCGTGAGCGGCACCCGAAAAGCGACACCCGGAAGTGCCGTCGGGTTCGCCCGTTCAATAAGCATAGGGGACGCGGGGAGGGGCGACAACGCGCCGCGCCGTTCAGCACATCGCGTGCTTACGCTTCTTCCCCACGCGACCCGCCTTCTCGATCTTCGCGATGTACGCCCCCGCGTCCGGCACCTGGCACGACGTGTCCCCCATGTCCACCTCGACGGTGCCCAGCGCCTTCGCCACCGCTTTCGCCTTCGCCGTGAGCGGGGCGACGTACCCGCCGACCGCGATCACGAAGTTGTTCATCGCGTACCGCACGCGGTTCGGGGCGCTGCCGATCTCCGCCTTTACGCGCCCGAGTAGTTTCTCGATCTCCGCGAGGTCGAGGGCCGCGTCCGGCGTGATGGCGACGAGGCTGCCGTAGGTACACCAGCCGGCGTTCGCGACCTGTTCGGCGGCGCTGTCCATCCACGCCAGCGCCAGTTCCCGGCCGAACCGCGACTCCGACGCGACCCACGGCACCGTGTGCCCGCTGAGCATGTACCAGTACGCCCCCTTGACCCACTTCTGGAGGTCGGCCTTCGTCATCGCCGCGGGGTCGGCGATCATGCTGGCGAGGTACATCGCGTCGGAGTTGCCGGTCGCGTACAGGTCGAGCGCGAGGGCGTGGTCCGTCTTGATCTTCTTCTGGAGCACCTTCAGGTCGGCGGCCTTCACGCCGAAGAGCGGCTCCTTCGCCCCGTGCCTCAGGTAGGTCTTCTTGGTCTGCTCGCTGCCGAGCGCCTTGAGTTGGGCCAGCACGTCCGTCGCGGTCATGGGACACCTGAGAAGCGGCGGGGAATGGGCTTGCACGCGTCTCGCCACTTCTGGTATCGGCGGGGCAGATGGGTCAATCCGAGATTAATCCGGGGAGAGGCACGCCATGAAGCCGTTTCAGCAGTACGCGGCGGACGGCTGGCACGTCGTGCACGGCGCGATGCCGGAACCGCTGGTGCGCGAACTCGTGGCGCGGTTCAGCGGTGACTCCAAGCCGTCCTCCGATCCCCAACTCCGGCAGAACGGCCGGCGGGAGCCGCACCGGCTCGACGCCAACGGCTTCATGAAGGTGCCGCTGCTCGACCCGCACATCGGCGGCAACGCGAAGCTGGAGGGGTTCCGTACCGCGATTCTGGACCTCGCGTGTTCGGCCGCGATGCTCGAGGCGCTCGCCACGGTCACGCTACACCCGCGCCACATCCTCCAACAGGTGATGATGTTCGAGCAGGCGGCGACCCCGCCGCACCAGGACTGGGTGTACCTCGACAGCTTCCCGCAGGGCTGTCTCACTGCGGCATGGGTGGCGCTCGAGGACATCAGCCCGGACGCGACGCGGTTCTTCGTCATCCCCGGGTCGCAGGACTTCGACCGGGAGTTCCCGCGCGACTGGATCATCGGCTCGTCGCGGTACACCGAAGCCATGACCGAGATCGTGAAGACGCAGTTCGCCGACCGCATCGTCATCCCGCAGATGAACGCCGGCGATGTCCTGTTCTGGAACTCGCGCCTGATCCACGGCTCGCTCGCCGGGGTGGACCCGACCCGGAGCCGCCTGTCCTTGGCACTTCACTACCTCCCGGACGGTTTCGGGTTCGGTCACCGCGGCACCCCGCTGCAGCGGGCGCACCCGCTGCCCGTCGTGACGGGCCGCCCGATCCCCTACACGAACTTCGTACACGCCACATCGGAGACGCCGGAGCGCGCCCCGGCCGCGAAGTGGGGCCGCTGGATGCGCGCCCTCCTCCGACGGGTGAATCGTCTGCGCGTGTTCGGGAGGAGCCGCTGACGCGTTGGGCCGTCGTGTGACCCTGTATTGCCCTCTCCCCTTGCGGGAGAGGGTGGCGAGTCTTCGAGCCGGGTGAGGGGTAAACTTCAGCGCGCGTGGAGGCCACCCCTCACCCGGCCGGCGAAG
>JAYUBA010001097.1:0-4058 GCA_043741075.1 Frigoriglobus sp. | reverse complement strand
CCCGACGCCCCGTCGGGGCGAAGACAGACCAATCACCTACGTCATGCGGGCCGCCAGCAGAACCGCGGCCTCGCCCGGTATCTGCCAGTTGTCATCGGTATCGAGCGGGGCGGTGCCGTGACCGCCGTACTTCGGCTCCTCGCTCGACCAGATCGGGTGCCAGTGCGAGCCGCGCGCCGGCGGCGACAGCAGCGGCTCCGGGGCCGGTTCCAGGAGTAAGTCGCGGCCCAGGTTCACCACCAGAAGCCGGTCGCCGTCGGCCGGGTGGAAGAACCGCAGCACGAACGCGTTCGCGCCCAGTACCGCGCCGTCCAACTGACCGCCGCTGTGCCCGGCGCGGAGCGCGGGGTCGGCGCTCCGGAGCGCGATCAGGTCCTTGTGGAGCAAAACCCACTCGGCACGCGTGGAACGCTCGGCCGGGTCCAACTTGCACGCCTCGAACGTGTGCCGGTCGGCCGGGTCGAGGATGAGCTTCTGCCCCTCCGGGCCGGCGAGGCTGCGGAACCGGCGCATCGACTCCTTCCGCCCGCCGTGGATCAGCGCGGCCAGTTCCGGGTAGTGGTCGGCGAAGTACAGGAACGGCCGCGTGCTCGCGTACTCCTGCCCCTGGAACAGCATCGGCGTGCCGGGGCCGAGCAGCAGGTACGCGGTCATCGCGCGCAGCCGGGCGGGGCTGGTGAGCTGGTGGACCCGCTGCCCGCGGCCGGAGTTCGCCACCTGGTCGTGGTTCTCGATGAACGCGACGAACCGGTTCCGCGGGATGCCGAACGCCGGGGTGCCGCGCCGCCGCCGGTGCCACCGGTACTGCTGCCCCTGGTACAGGAACCCCCACTTCGCGGCCGAAATGAGTTCCTGCGGGGTGCCCATGTAGTCGGTGAAGTAGCCCTCGTTCTTGCCCGTCAGCGCGACCCGCGCGGCGTGGTGCAGGTCGTCGTTCCACAGCGCGTCCAGCCCGAACCCGCCCTGGTCGGCGGGCTTCACCAGGTTCGCGTCCTGCGGCTCGTTCTCGCCCATCACGAAGGTCGCGCGGCCCCGCGCCGCCGCGCGCACCCGCTTCGCCAGCGCCGCGATCACGTGCTCCGGCGAGTCGTCGAACATCGCCTGCGTCGCGTCCAGGCGCAGGCCGTCGATGTGGAACTCGTCGATCCAGTAGCCGGCGTTGGCGACGAAGAACTCGCGCACCGGGCCGCTGTCGAGGCCGTCGAAGTTGAACGGCTCGCCCCACTCCGTTTTGTGGACCTGACTGAGGAACTGCGGGGCGAACTCGCGGATGTAGTTCCCGTCCGGGCCGAAGTGGTTGTACACCACGTCGAGGATGACGCCGATGCCGTGCGCGTGCGCGGCGTCCACGAACCGGCGCATGTCGTCGGGCGTGCCGTAGAGGCGGGTCGGGGCGTACAGGCACACGCCGTCGTAGCCCCACCCGAACCGGCCGGGGAAGTCGGCGACCGGCATCACGCACACCGCGGTCACGCCGAGGTCGGCGAGTTCCGGCAGCCGGCCGACCGCGGCGGCCCAAGTGCCTTCGGGCGTGAACGTGCCGACGTGCATTTCGTACAGCACCTGCCCTTCGGCGGGCACGCCCTTCCACGCGAAGTCGTTCCACGGGAAGGCGCGCGGATCGACGACCTCGGACGGGCCGTGCGGGCCGTCCGGCTGGAACCGCGACGCCGGGTCCGGGAACAGCGACGACTCGCCGTCGAGCCGGTAGCGGTACCGCGCGCCGGCGGTCACGTCTTCGACCGGTCCGGCGAACCACCCGCCGCCCTCGGCGCGCAACTCCACCGCCGACCCGCCTTCGATGACGACTTCGATGCGGGTGCAGATCGGTGCCCAGAGGCGGAAGTGCGTGCCCCCGCCGGGCACGACCTCGGCCCCGTAGGGGTAGCGGCGGGTGTAGTCCGCGTCGGGCATGGATGCTCCTGAACAAGTGGCTTCCGCCGCTCGCGGCTTCTCGGAAATCCCGCGAAGCCGCAAGCGGCGGAAACGCGCTACGCGCCGCAAACCAGCACCGCGGCCGGGAACACGCCGAACACCTCCGCGGCGGGCGTCGGCGCGTCGGACAGCACGAGCCGCTCGCCGGTCAGCGCGTTGCGGTACGCCCCGCGCGGCACGCCGACCGGCAGTGACACCGCAGTGTCGCCCCACACCTTCCGCCCCAGCGGCGGGCGGTCGCCACCGGGTACGAGCTTCGCCGCCAGCCGCGGCACCGCGACCACGGCCGCCTCGTCGCCGTGTACGCGGGCGAAGGCGAACAGGTGGTCCGCGTGCGCGCCGGCCGCGGCGAGCGGAACGTAACTGCCCTCCGCGAAGAGCGCCCCGTGCGCCTTGCGGCAGCGGAGCGCGCGGGCGGTGGCGAACAGCTTCGCCCGCGGGTCGGCGAGGTGCTTCGCCAGATCGAGCGCCAGCCGGCACGGGCCGCGCGGTCGCGTCGCGTGCGCGTCCAGCTCGTTCAGCCACGCGACGCGGGAACCGTAGTCCACCGGCCGCCGGTTGTCCGGGTCCACGAGGCTCAAATCCCAGGCCTCCGTGCCCTGGTACGTGTCCGGCACGCCGGGCGCGGTGCAGCGGATCACCGTCTGCGCGATGGCGTTCACGCGGCCGAAGTACGCGACCCGCTCCGCGAACGCGCCGAGGTCCGCGAGGAACGCGCCCGACTCCGCCGGGTCGAGCACTTTCTGTACGAAGCCCGCGACCGCGTCCTCGTACTCGTGATCGGGGTTGATCCAACTGCTGTGAACCTTCGCCTCGCTCAGGGACTTCTTCATGTACGCCTGAACGCGGGCCACGAACTCCGGCGTCGGCGGGCCGGACCACGCGCCGACGAGCGTCTGGTACAGCAGCCACTCCTCGTTCGCGTCCGGGGCCGGGTCGGTGTCCGCGAGTTCGGGCTTGTGCCGCCGGTTCAGTTCGCTCCAGCGGGCGACCGCGGCGGACCACTCGTCTGGCAATTCCGACAGCGCGTTCAGTCGCGCGCGCACGTCCTCGCTGCGCTTGGTGTCGTGCGTGGAGAGCGGCGACAGCCCGCCCGGTTGCGCGGCACCGCGCGCGGCGAGGAACGCGTGAACGCGATCCGCCGGCCACCCGAACCGGGCCGGCTCGCCGCCGACTTCGTTCAGCGACGTGAGTCGGTTGTACACATACAGCGCGGTATCCTCTACGCCCTTCGCGGTGACCGGTGCCGTCACCTGCTGGAACTTCCCCGCGAAGCGGCGCTGCAGGTCGCGGTACTCGTCCGTCGCGGGGCCGCTCGGCGAGTCCTTCAGGAGAACGGTGTCGCGGATGAAGTCGAACAGCGGTTTGCCGAGCGTCGGGTTCCGCTTGCGGGCGCGATGAACGGCCCGCCCGACCGCGGCCTTGTCGGTCGCGGACGCCCCGCCGTTCACATAGGAGCGGTACACCGGGAAGCACGCGATCACCTCGCGCAGCGCCCGCCGGATGCCGTTGAGGGTGAAGTCCCGCGACCGGCGGTCGAGCCGCGCGAGGCGGTCGAGCTGGTGCGACAGCGCCCACAGTTCGCTCGCCAGCGACGAGTTGAGGATTTGCAACTTGCCGTCGTGCGCGACCTCGGCGAACGGCGCGTCGCGGCCGGTGAACCGCCGGTACGCGGCGGTGAGTGCGCCTTCCCCGGCCGGGTCCACGAACAGCCCGTTGACCGCGATGGTGAACTCGTACCCCGCGGTGCCGGCGCACACCCAGTTCGGAGGGAGCGCTTCGCCGTCGCCGAGGATCTTCTCGACGACGACGTACAGGGGCGATTGTTCTTTCCCCTCTCCCCTTGCGGGAGAGGGTGGCGGCGCTTCGCCGACGGGTGAGGGGTCGCGACTTCTGAGGGCTAACGTGTCACCCCTCACCCGGCTCGAAGACTCGCCACCCTCTCCCGCAAGGGGAGAGGGCCAAGAGAAGAGCGCCAGCAACTGTCCCTCGTCCCGCGCCAGCGTCACCCCTTCGTAAGCGCCGGGCTTCTCCGCGAGGAGGCGCCCGGCGACCGCGAGCAGGTAGTGCGATTGCAGCCGGTCGAGGTACTGCTTCGGGTCGAACAGGCCGTCCGGGTGGTC
>JAYUBA010001096.1:0-4064 GCA_043741075.1 Frigoriglobus sp. | reverse complement strand
GCCGCGCCCGCACACCGGCCGACGAGAACGGCCACGCCCCCGGCTCCGCGACCAGCCCGGCCTTCACCGGGTTGTTCTCGACGTACGCGATGATCCGGTGCAGTTCGTCCTCGTCGCGGACGCAGTGGTCGAACGACTCGTCCTGCCAGAACGCACCCTGCCGGGTCAGCAAGAGGTTGCAGTTGAACGCCGTAAAGCGCTTCAGGCCGTGCATGATTCGTTCGCGCGGCGGGCGCCTCTCGCCGCCCAGACCGAGGGCGGCGACCCACTCGTCCGACGGCCGAAACACCCAGTGGAAATGGCTCGGCATGACGACGTAAGCGAGGAGTGCGTAGCGCTCGCCCGCGAAGTGGAGCATCGAATCCGCGACGATCTGTGCTAACCGCGGGTCTTCGAGGTGGCGCACGGCGGGTTCGGAATCGAGCCACCGGTCGGTGCGGCCGAAAGCCAGCTTGTCACGGTGGTACTGCCAGTCTTCGGGCGTGACATCGGGCGGTCGGTCGGCTTGCTCCAGTTCACGGCGGTAGTTCGCGATGTCCAGCCAGCCGCGGGCCGGGATGCTGCCCGCCAGGCACGACGTGACGAAGTACGTCGTTCCGGGAACGTCCCAGTGCGGGAGGTGCCGGGTGCGGACGAGTGTCGGCATGGATATCTTTGTAGGACAGGCTTCCAGCCTGTCCACGGAACGACAGGCTGGAAGCCTGTCCTACGGGACTTACCGCCGGCCGTTCGGCGGCGGGCCGCCGCCCGGCTTGGTCATTACCTCCTGCGCCCGCCGCTGGAACTTCGCCATCTGCTCGCGAAGGCCCGCGTCGCCGCGCTGGAGGATCTCCAGTTCGTGCTGGATTTCGGCACTAAGGCGCTTCAGCTCGGTCTCCTGACGGGCGATCATCGCCCGCTCCCGCGCCATCGACACCTCCATGTCGCGCATCTGCTTCTCCAGCGCCTCCTCGTCCTCGCGGAGCTGCCGCCGCTCGTCGTCCAGCCGCTTCTTGTCCTGGGCCAGTTTGGCGCTCTCCTTTTCCAGCTCGTCGCCCCACTCCTCCAACTCGGGCCGCGTCTTGGGCACCGGCGGGGGCGGGGCCAGCTCGCCCTTGGCGATCTGCTCCTCGATCGCGCCCAGGTGGGCGCTCAGCTCGTCGATCTGCGCGTCCTTCTCGGCCACCACCGTCTCGAACTCCTTCTCCTTGACCGAGAGCTGTTGTTCGGTGTTGCTGGCCTCCTGGAGCAGGTGCTTCATCTCGTCGAGGAGGGTGCGGAGTTCCTTGTTCTCGGCCTTCAGCCGCTGGTTCTCGGTGACCGGCGAGTCGTCGTGGCGGCTGCCGTGCGACAGGTCGGCGAGCTGGTTGAGCGCGCCGGCGATGGCGCTGGACGAGTCGCCGTACAGCCGGCCCCCGTTCGGGGCCGGGGTGCGGCGGTTGACCCCGGTGCGGCCGGGCGGTTCGGGCGCGGCGGGGGCCGCGGGCATCGGCCGGGAGGTCGGCACCGGCACGGCGCCAGACTTGCCGGGCATCTTCAGCCGGGCGAGCAGGTTCTGCGTGCCGCCCCACAGCCCGGCCGGCACGGCCTCGGCCACTTCGTCGGCGTACTCGACCGGGTCGGGCATGGACGCGTGCGCCGCGATCGGGGGCGGGGTGGAGGCGAGCAACCGGCGGCGCAGTTCGGCCGCCGAGAGGGACGCGAGCGACTGGTCGGGCGGTGGGTTCGGGTTTGCCATGTCCGGTCGGTTCGTTTAAGGGGGCGTCCACCCGGAACCGGTGCGAACGCGGAGCGGCCGGGCGGGTGCGACCGGGGCGGAGGGCGAGTCGTGCGGCCCCGGCGGAATGATCCTGTTGCCCGGCCTGAATGAGCCGCCCGCCTGAAAAGTAGGCCGCGGAACGGGCAAGTCAAATCAAAATCCCCCAGCCGGTTGTGTCGATTCCGCCGGGAAAATGGGCAATAACCGGCGCGCCGCGCGCCGGATCGGGCGAACTCGCCAACGCCCCGCCGGGGTTCGCGTTAAACCGGTTAGATTGGTGCCAAGTCACTGGCCCGCGCCCGTCGCCTTCAAGCCCGCAAACGTCCCCGGTTGTGGACCGCCTACCGGCGGCGGCGGACCGGCGACCGCGGACCAGTGACCGAGTGCCAATACCGGCGGGGTTTCGCGTAGCGTTCCCGCCGGCCGTTGGCGTACAATCGGATTATCGATCGTCCTCGTTCGGGCCGTCCGACCGCTTCGCCGGATGCCCCACCTGCTAGGAGCGACTGGGCAATGAGCTTCCTCAAACGGCTACGGTACGTGCCGGCGCTACTGGGGGCGATCGCCACCCTCGCGGCCGTCGCCACCACCCTCCTCGGCGACGTGCGCCCCGGTATCCCCCCGTCCGCGCCGGCCGGTCCGACCGCCCGGCCCGTCGGCGGCGGGCTGACCGAAGACTTGGCCGCCACCAAGTTCAGCAAGATGCCCGTGCTGACGTACCAGCCGCGGGACGGCGAACTCCTGTTCGCCTGGCAGATTCAACCCACGGTCGCCGCGCCCCCGCCGCGCCCCCGCGACGTGCTGGTGATGGTCGATACCACCGCCAGCCAGGCCGGGCGCCCGCTCCAACAGGCCCGGCACATCGTCACCGCGCTGACCGGCGGCCTGACGGCCGGGGACCGCGTCAGCGTGTGGACGCTCAACACCCCGGACACCACGCGGGCGCTCACCAAGGACTTCCAACCGGCCGACTCGGCCGACGTGGCGGACGCCGCGAAGGCGCTCGTGGAGGTCGAGTACGGCTCCGGTGCCGCCGACCTCAAGGGCGGCATCGAGAAGGCGCTCGCCACCCTCAACCCGAACCGCGGCCGGCACCAGGTGGTGCTATACCTCGGCGACGGCGAGAGCGCGTACAAGCAGGTGACCGAGACCGACCGGCTCGCGCTGGGCAACCGGATGGATCAACAGGACATCTACTTCTTCGCGGTGCCGCTCGGGCTGAAGCTCGACGCGCACAACCTGCACGGGCTGGCCGTCCTCACGGGCGGGTCCGTCGTGCGGGTGCAAGAGGACCTGGCCGTCCCCGCCCGGCAGGCCGAGTTCCTGGCCCGGCTGAAGGCCGCGCTGGACGTGCCGGTCGTCAAGCCGGTGGACTGGAAGTTCGGCGACGAGGTCGGCGAGTCGTTCCCGACCAAACTGCCCCCGCTCCGCGCCGACCGCACGACGCTGGTGATGGGCAAGGTCGCCAAGCCGCTGGCCGGGGCCGTGACCGTGGCCGTCAACGGCCTCGTCAACGGCAAGCCGGTGGCGCTGAACTTCAGCCAGCCGCTGCCCGCCCCGCAGGTCGATCACTTCTTCCTCAACCTGATGGTCCACCAGTGGCGGAACGCGCCCCACAAGGACGCGCCGGCGATGCTCCAATCCGACCGCGCCCTGGCCCTCGCCAGCACGCAGGTGAAGTTGTACCGCAACGAGTTCCTGACGCAGGCCGTGTGGGCGGTCAGCGTGGACCGGCTCGACGAGGCCGAGAAGTTGTACACCGCGGCCCTCAAGGTGGACCCGACCGATAAGGAAGCGACCTCCGGCTCCGCGATGGTCGCCCGGATGCGGGCCGGCAAGCTCACGAAGGCCGATCTCACCAAGAGAGTCGCTCTCAAGACCGGTGCGATCAAGGTGGGCGCGGACGAGATTCGCGCCTTCATCCAGGAGCCGGGCGCGGTCGATCCGCCCGCGGCCCCGCCCGGCGTCGCCCCGCCCGCCGGCCCCGGTGCCGCCGTCGATCTTCTGCGGGAGGCCGCCGCCCGCCGGCAGATCGAGGAACAGCGGTACAAGGTGCTGACCGACGCGACCATCCGCCGCGGCCGGGCGCTGCTCCGCACCGACCCGGACGCCGCGTACCAGGATCTGAAGCGCCAGCGGGACGACATCCTCGCCTACGACGCGCTCGGCGACGACTCCCGCCGGCAGATGGTGGCCGACCTCGAGGCGGTGATGCGCGAGGTGTTCGTCAAGGGGGCCGAGGTCAAGCGCCAGGCCGACGCCGAGCGCTCGGCCGTCGCCCGCACCCGCCAGCGGCTCAACGAGTTCGACCGGGCCGAGGACGAGC
>JAYUBA010001095.1:0-4070 GCA_043741075.1 Frigoriglobus sp. | reverse complement strand
TCGCGGCTCGGCAGGAGCCTCGCCCTCCCGTACCTTATCGCCGTTCGCGGCTCGGCAGGAGCCTCGCCCTCCCGGCGCCGGCGGCTCGGCAGGAGCCTCGCCCTCCCAGGTTCGCCCTCCCGTAGCTTTCCGGCACGCCGATTGCCCTGCGTCAGCCGCGCAGCCTGATTCCCCCGGAGCGCTTCATGCGGTTCCACGCCCTCGCCACCGACTACGACGGCACCATCGCACACGACGGAAAGGTTGACGCCGAAACCGTCGCCGCGCTGGAGCGGGCGCGGAAGTCCGGCCGCAAGCTCATCCTCGTCACCGGCCGCGAACTGCCGGACCTGCTCGCCACCTTCGACCGCATCGACCTGTTCCACCTCGCCGTGCTGGAGAACGGCGCGACCGTCTACGACCCGGCCACGAAGGAGACGCGGGTACTGGCCGACCCGCCGCCGCCGCAGTTCGCCGAAACGCTCCGCGCCCGCGGCGTCCACCCGCTGTCCGTCGGGCACGTCATCGTCGCCACGTTCGAGCCGCACGACCCGACCGTCCTCGCCACCATTCGCGACCTCGGCCTCGAACTCCAGGTGATCTTCAACAAGGGCGCGGTGATGGTGCTGCCGTCGGGCGTGAACAAGGCCACCGGCCTCGCCGCGGCGCTCGCCGAGTTGGGGCTGTCGCCGCACAACGCGGTCGGCGTGGGCGACGCCGAGAACGACCACGCGTTCCTCAAGGTGTGCGAGTGCTCCGCGGCCGTGGCGAACGCGCTGCCCGCGGTGAAGGACACGGCCGACGTGGTCACCCGCGGCAAGCGCGGGGCCGGCGTCGCCGAGCTGATCGACGAACTCATCGCCAACGACCTCAGCCACTTAAAGACGCTCGCGCGGCACCGCGTTCCAATAGGTTTAACTGGCGAAGAGCAGGAAGAAGGCATCGACCCGGCCGGGGCCGGGGTGCTGGTGTGCGGCACGTCCGGCAGCGGGAAATCGACCATCACGACCGCGATCCTGGAGCGCCTCGCGGACGCCGGGTATCAGGCGCTCGTGGTGGACCCGGAGGGCGACTACACCAACTTGGAGTTCGCCGCGCACGTCGGGAACATGACGCAGGCGCCGCTCGCCGAGGACGTGGTTACGGCGCTGAAGGATACGAAGCGGTCGGTGGTCGTGAACCTGCTCGGCGTGCCGCTCGCCGACCGCCCGGCGTTCTTCCGGCAACTGCTCCCGCGCGTCAACGACGTGAAGGCCCGCACCGGCCGCCCGCACTGGCTGGTCATCGACGAGGCGCACCACATGCTCCCGGCCGGCGGGGAGGGCGAGAGCGCCGGCGTCGCGGCGCAACTGCCCGACCGCGGCGTCATGTTCGTCACCGTTCACGCCGGCAGCGTGGACCCGGCGGCGCTGGCGAACGTCGGCACGATGCTCGTCATCGGCGGCCACCCGCGCGAGACGGTGACCACGTTCTGCACGGCGGTCGGGGAGCCGCCGCCCGCGTGCCCCGCGGTGGAGGGCGAGAAGCTCCCGACCGGCGACACGATGCTCTGGCGGCGCGGCGACGCCGCCGCGGTAATCGTTCACACGAAGCCGCCGCGCACCGAGCGCAAGCGGCACCTGCGCAAGTACGCGGAGGGGAACGTCGGTCCGGAGCGGAGCTTCTACTTCCGCGGCGCGGACGGGAAGCTGAACCTGAAGGCACCGAACCTGTTCGTCTTCCTCCAACTGGCCGACGGCGTGGACGACGAGACGTGGGAGTTCCACCGCACGAGCGGCGACTACTCGAAGTGGATCCGCGACCAGATCAAGGACAACCAGCTCGCCGACGAGTTGGTCCCGATCGAAGAAGACGCCGCCGCGTCCCCGAAGGACACGCGTGCCGCGATCCGCGCCGCGGTCGAGGCCCGATACACGCTGCCGAGCGACGCCCCCAGCGGGAAGATGGATTGAGGCCCAAATGGTAACGCCCAAGCGACCCGCGGACCCGCCGACCCCGACCGCGGCGGGACCGCCGAAGACCAAAGCGCCCCGCCGAAAGGCGCCGAAGGACGACGCGCGCCCCGCGGCGGCGGCGGACCCGCCCCTACCGACCTCGATCCTGGTGGTGGACATCGGCGGGACGAACCTGAAGGTGCTCGCGTCCGGGCAGACGGAGCCGCGCCGCCACCCGTCCGGCCCGGCCCTCACCCCGCAGCGCATGGTCGAGATCGTGCGCGACCTCGCGGGCGACTGGCAGTACGACGCGGTGCCGCTGGGCTACCCCGGCCAGGTGGGCGACCACGGCCCGCGGCAGGAGCCGGGCAACCTCGGGGCGGGCTGGGTGGGGTTCAACTTCGCCGCCGCGTTCGAGCGCCCGGTGCGCATCATCAACGACGCGGCCATGCAGGCGCTGGGCAGCTACGACGGCGGGCGGATGCTGTTCCTGGGCTTCGGCACCGGCCTCGGCTCAGCGCTGATCGCGGAGAACGTGATCGTGCCGCTGGAGTTGGGCAACATCCCGGAGCCGAGCGGGCGCACGCTCGGAACGATTCTGGGCCGTCGCGGGATGCGGCTGATGGGCAAGAGGAAGTGGCGGAAGGCGGTGGCGTGGGCGGTACCGGCGCTGATGGCGTCACTGATGGCCGACTACGTGGTGCTCGGCGGCGGGAACGCGAAGCAGATCAAGGACCAGCCGCCCGGCTCGCGGCTGAGCAACAACCTGACGGCCTTCCGCGGCGGCTTCCGGCTGTGGCACTTGGGGGACGTTCACACACTGCGCGACGGGGAGGAGCCGCCGCCCGAACCGCCGAAGCCCGCCGAATGGCGGTTGATTTGAAGGCGGTGGCACTCTCTCGACAGCGGCTTGCGGCTAACGGCCAAACAACCAATGATCGGCACGGACGCGCGGTGAGCCACGGGAAACAGACCAGACAGCCGGGTCAGGTAAAGCACGCTATCTGGTTAGGCCTCGGCTTGACCGTCCGTCATGCCGGCGACGCGTTGAACCACGGGCATCAGGTCGTTGAGCTCCTCGATGCGCAACATGCGGATGTCCCGCACGGACGACGCGAACCACGGCAGCTGCGTCGCCAGGTCGATGACCGCGACCATGACCGTCGCGGCCGTGACCGCCGGCCCGCCGAAGTACACGCTGCCTTGCTGCCACTGGAACTGGTGACGCTCCAACACCCGGCGGATCTCCAGGTGGGCGTTGTTGTAAGGGTCGCCGTAGTGAACCCGCAGTTGCTCGGTGTCCATGTCGAACGCGATGGCGTACACGGTGCCCTCCCGCTTGAACGAGGCCGGGAGGCCGTGCTGGAGCGCAGTCGAACGGGCTTCCCGCGTCGCGGCCACTGTCATGGTGAACCTCCGCTTGCTCGAACCACCAAGGACATGGTGCGGGATCAGGGATCGGGACGCAAGATGAGAACGGTGCGCCTCTGCCGGCCGAACGACACAGTTCACCTGCCGGGGCCGCTCGGGGAGCTACGAACTCCAAAAAAGCGAATATGCGGCCCCGGTCTGCTGCAGCGGATGGTTCGGCCGCCGCTGTAGGTCAGAACACGACCCCGTCCGCGAACCAGCACGACTCGAAGCATACCCACTCGCCGTCGCGCTCGGCGACCCATACCCAGAGCGTGCCGCCCTCCGGGTGGAGGAGGCCGCGGGGGTGGAAGATCAGGGTGCGGATCGGCCCCGGCGGCAGGGACGGGGGAACGTAAAGGGCGAGCGTCTGATACCCCTGCCAGTCCTTGTCCGGCTGCCCGCAGCTCTTACGGATGTCCACCTCGGTTCGGCCGACCAAGGTGTTGGCCTGCACCGGCTCACAGCAGAGCCGAACGTACCCCACCCATGCGACGTAGGCAAGCACCGGGAGGGCGACGGCGGTAGCGACAAGCAGTTTGCGCCGTCGTGTCATCTGCGCCTCTGCGGCCGAACTCAGAATTGGTTTGCGCCGATGAGAACTGCTCTCATCGCGCGGGGCGCAAACTAACACCGACCCACCCCGTGTTAGCAGTACAGCGCGGGTTCAAATGACGCATTTATGCCGCTGTTTCTTGTGGGACTTGGCGGCCTGAGTGTTGCGCCTCTGGTGGTACCGGAGCACGT
>JAYUBA010001094.1:0-4071 GCA_043741075.1 Frigoriglobus sp. | reverse complement strand
GCCTCGACGACATAGCCCACCTGCACGCGCCGCTTGCCCTCACCCGCGAAGTGCAGGCTCACGGCCTTCTTCTGCGAGTCGTGGGACAGCGCCAGCACCTCCAGCGCGCGGCGGAACTCACTCTCGATCACCGGGTTCGAGAACCGGAGCGACTGGATGTCACTCATCTTCACGCTGCGCATGCCCTCGGCGCACCACATGTTCAGCACGTCCACATCGACCGCCTGCGCGCCGGCGGGCACCTTCTGCTTCTCGACCCCGACGATGGTGCCCGTCAGCTTGCCGGGTTGGTTGGCCGCCGTCGGCGACACGGCGACCTCGATCCGCTCGCCGCGCATCTGGCTGACGATGCCGCTGAAGGTGGGGTTGCCGTTCAGGTTGATCGCGAACGACGAGAGCGTGCGTGCGATGGGTTCGCGGCTGTCGTAGTTGACCGCCGCGATGCGCCCCTTGCCGAAGTCTTCGAGTACCATGCTCTTGAGCAGGTCGTTGATGTCGCTCTCGGGGAAGGTCAGATCGACCCGCGCGTCCCCTTCCACCTCGCCGGAGCGGCTGAAGTACCCGACCCCGCTGTTGAACAGGACGACCCGCGTGAGCGGCAGGCTGACCGCCGGCTTCAGGTCTTGCTTCGCTTCGCCGGCGGCGAACAGCGCGTTCGCGCCGATGCCCGCCCCGACGCCCAGCGCCGACGCCACCGGCGCGACCAGCAGCCACTTGTTCGCCACGAGAACACCTTGGGAAAGAGTTGTGCCGCCCCGGACAGAGACGATCATACCGCGAATCCCAAACGCAGCGGGCGCATCCCGTGCGGGTTGTTACGTTCGCGGCGGCCGGTCGAACCGCAATACGACGGACGGCTTCTCGACGCGGCGATAACGATCCGGTAAGCTGGGTAACTTCTCCCACACGGCTGCCGGGTGCCGCGCCGGCCGTTCCAACACGCTCCCATTCGTTCCGCGGGTCGGCACCCGCCCGCCCGGAGGCCGTACGTGTTCCGCTCCACGCTCCACGCCCGCCGCGGCTTCGCCGCCCTCGTTCTGTTCGCCGGTGTCGTCGCGACCCTTCGTGCCGATGACCCGCCGAAGGGCCGCGACCAGGAAGTCGCGGACATCGAGAAGCAACTCGCCGACCTCCAAAAGAAGCTCGACGCCCTCAAGGGCAAGGGAGCGTCGGCGCCCGCGGGCGCGAAGAAACCGCTAACGCTCGCCGAAGTCGATACGTGGCGCGCCATCCGCGGGGCCGCGATGTCCCCGGACGGCAAGTGGTTCGCCCACCGCGTCGGGGCGGGCGAGGGCGAAACCGACCTCATCCTCCGCAACAACGCCGACGCCAAGGAGACGAAGTTCCCCGGCGGCGGGGGGTTCGGCGGCACGGTGTTTTCCCTCGACAGCAAGTGGTTCGCGTTCACGTATACGCCGCCCGCGAAGGGCGGGAGCAGCCCGCGACCGAAGGCGAAAGTGGTGCTGGTGAACCTCGCGACCGGCGAGAAGACGGAGATCGAGGGCGCCGCGGCGTTCCGCTTCAACGGCGAACTCGCGACCCACATCGCGTACCGCAAGGTGACGGAACCGTCGGCGGCTCCGAGCGGACCGCCCGCGCCCGGCGCGGCGCCAACCCCGGCGCCGCCGGCCGGCACCGACCTCGTGCTGCGCGAACTCGCGGCCGGCACCGACTTCGTGTTCGGCAACGTCGCCGACTACGACTTCGACAAGAAGGGCGAATGGCTCGTCACCGTTATCGACGCGGCCGGGCAGATCGGCAACGGCGTCCACCTGCGCGACATGAAGACCGGCGCGGTCCACCCGGTCGAGGGCGGGAAGGCGAGCTACCGCGGGCTGTCGTGGAACGACGAGACGACCGCGTTCACCGTGACGAAGGCCACCGACGACGCGGCGTACGAAGGCAAGGCGCACGCCGTCGTCGGCTTCACCGACCTCGGCCCGAAGGCCGCGAAGACCGTGTACGACCCGAAGGACGACAAGGACTTCCCGAAGGACATGGCGATCACCGGCAGCGGGGCCACCTGGACCGACGCCCTCGACGGCTTCAGCTTCACCATCACCGCGCGCAAGAAGAAGAGCGAAGTCGCCCCGGCACCGAAGGAAGTAAAGACGGACGCGAAGACCGATCCCAAGGACGAGAGCAAGAAGGGGAAGAAGGCGTCTCTCGGCACGTCCGGCGACGGGGCCAAACCGGACCTCGTGGTATGGCACTGGAAGGACGAGCGCCTCCAGCCGATGCAGGAGAAGCAGGCCAGTAGCGACCGCGTCGTGACCTACACCGCGGTGTACTGGACGAAGGACAAGAAGTTCGTGCGCCTGTCCGACGACAAGCTGAAGTCGGTGACGCTGGCCCTGAAGCAGAAGTACGCGATCGGCCGCGACACCAAGCCTTACGAGTACATGAGTTACCTGAACGGCAAGCTGTTCACCGACGTGTACGTGATCGACCCGAAGACGGGCACAAGGACGAAGGCGGTGGAGAAGCTCGCCAGCCTGTTCGGCGGCGGCGCGAGCGTCAACGCGTCCCCGACGGGCACGCACTTCCTGTACTATAAGGACGGCCACTACCACGTCTTCGACATGGCCGCCGGCAAGAGCACGAACGTGACCGAGAAGGTGGGCACGTCGTTCATCGACGCGGACGACGACCACAACTTCGACAAGCCGGCCACGCCGTCCTACGGCTGGAGCCGCGACGGCAAGTTCGCCCTGCTCTCCGACGGCTGGGACATCTGGAAGGTGGCGGCCGACGGCAGCGGCGGCACCAGCCTGACGACGGTCGGCAAGGAGTACGGCATTCGATACCGCCTCGTCGGCAACCTCGAACCGGAGTCCAAGCCGGGCACCGACCTGACAAAGCCGGTGTACGTGAGCGTGTACGGCGAGTGGACAAAGAAGGACGGCTTCGCCCGGCTGGTTCAGCAGTCCGCACCCTCCTTGAAACCGGGCGAAGAGGGTCGGGTGCATACCTACTTCAATCCGCACCGGCTGCTGTGGGGTGACGCCGCGTTCGGCGTGCCGCTGAAGGCGCGGAAGGCGGACGTGTTCGCGTACACCCGCCAGACGGCGACCGAGTACCCCGACTACTACCTCACCGACGCCACCTTCAAGGACGCGAAGAAGGTGACGGACGCCAACCCGCAGCAGAAGGACTACAAGTGGTCGGCGGGGGCGAAGTTGGTCGAGTACAAGGGCGTGAACGGCAAGCGCCTCCAGGGCGCGCTGTTCCTGCCGGCCGACTACGAGCCGGGCAAGAAGTACCCGACCATCGTCTACATCTACGAGAAGCTGTCGCAGGGGATGCACCGCTACCAGCCGCCGAGCGTGAGCGCGGTCGGGTCGATCTACACGTCGGCCGGGTACGCGGTGCTGATGCCGGACATCGCCTACAAGCTGAACGACCCCGGCGTGTCCGCGGCCGAGTGCATCTTGCCCGCCCTTGATGCCGCCATCGCGACCGGCGTGGTGGACGGCGACAAGGTGGCGCTGCACGGGCACTCGTGGGGCGGCTACCAGACCGCGTTCATGGTGACGCAGACGAACCGCTTCAAGTGCGCCATCGCCGGGGCCGCACTCACGGACCTCGTGAGCATGTACAGCAGCGTGTACTGGAACGCGGGCATGGCGAACCAGCCGATCTTCGAGAGCAGCCAGGGCCGGTTCACCGGCGGGTACTGGGACTTGCAGGAGGCGTACATCCGCAACTCGCCGGTGTACCACGCGAAGAAGGTGACCACGCCGCTGCTGCTGCTCCACAACGACAAGGACGGGGCGGTCGATTTCACGCAGGGCGTGGAGTACTACAACACGCTCCGCCGCTTGCAGAAGCCGGTGGTGATGTTGCAGTACAAGGGCGAGAACCACGGCTTGGCGAAGCCGGAGAACCGCAAGGACTACGCGGTGCGGATGCGGGAGTTCTTCGACCACCACCTGATGGGCAAGCCGGCGCCGGACTGGTGGACGGAGGGCGTCCCGCACCTGAAGATGGACGACCACCTGAAGGCCCGCCCGAAGCCGTGACCGCCATTCTTCTCTTACCCTCTCCCCTTGCGGGAGAGGGTGGCGAGTC
>JAYUBA010001093.1:0-4076 GCA_043741075.1 Frigoriglobus sp. | reverse complement strand
CTTACCCCCCACCCGGCGGCGAAGCGCCGCCGACCTCCCCCTCAAGGGGGGAGGTCAAAGAGGATGCCTTCCGCTATTCATCGCCACGATTCGGTATCACCCCTCCGCGGGCGCGGCGAGCAGGTCGTGGACGGCGGCGGCGAGCTGGCTCGGCGTGTACGGCTTGTTCAGCGCGCCGGTGCCCGGCGCGGCGCCCGGCACCACCCCGCCCCCGTGGTGCCCGCTCGCGAACAGCACCTTCACGGCCGGGTCGATCCGGCGGATCGCCTCGAACGCCTGCCGGCCCGACATGCGCGGCATACTCGCGTCCAGCACGGCCAGCACCACGCGCCCCCCCGCGGCGCGGAACACCTCCACCGCCTCCGCGCCGTCCGCGGCCTCCAGCACGCGGTAGCCCGCCACCTCCAGCGCCGCCTTCGCCAGCCCGCGGACCACCGCCTCGTCGTCGGCCACCAGCACCGTCTCCCCGGCGGCCGTGCGCGGCGCGGGCCGCACCGCCGCCGCGCCGGGGGGAAGCCCGTCGGGTCCGGGGGCGCACGGCAGGTACACGTCGAACCGGCTCCCGGCGCCGGGCGCGGACGCCACGTCCACCCGCCCGCCGTGCGCCTGCGCCACGCCGTACACCACCGCCAGCCCCAGCCCGGTCCCCTTCCCCACCCCCTTCGTCGTGAAGAACGGGTCGAACACCTTGGCCCGCACCTCGTCCGTCATCCCCACGCCCGTGTCGGCCACCGACAGCCGCACCAGCCCGGCCGGCGCGGCGGCGGTCGGGCCGTCGTCGTTGACCGTCTCCAGCGTGAGCGTGCCGCCGCCGGGCATCGCGTCGCGCGCGTTCAGGCACAGGTTCATGAGAACCTGCTGCACCTGCACCGGGTCGGCCGCGACCGGGCGCAGGTCGGGGGCCAGTTGGAACCGCACGGTGATCCGCGGGTCGATGGTGCGGCGCAGCAGGGCCAGCGCGTCGCGCACCAGCGCGTTCAGATCGACGGTCGCGGTGCTCAGCGGCTGGCGCCGGGCGAACCCGAGCATCTGCTTGGTGAGGTCCGCGGCCTGCCGCGCGGCCCGCTCGGTGGCGGCCAGCATGTCGCCCGCTTCGGCCCCGGCGGCCCCGGAGCGGACCAGCTCGAGGTTGCCCAGCACGACGGTGAGCAGGTTGTTGAAGTCGTGGGCGATGCCGCCCGCGAGCCGGCCGACGGCCTCCATCTTCTGCGCCTGGCGCAGCTCGTCCTCGAGCCGGTCCTGCTCGGTCACGTCGCGGCCCACGATGATGAGGCCGATGGTGCCGCCGTCGTCGCCCCGGAGCGGGGCCAGCGCGAAATCGAGCAACACCTTGCGGCCGTCGGCGTAGGCCACCCACTCCTTGAGCCGGCTCGTCCGCCCCGTGGCGAGTACCGAATCTTCCGCTTCGTGAACCCGCGCCGCCCACTCGGCGGTGAAGAGTTCCCCGCAGTGCATGCCGACGACCGCGTTCGCGGAGCGCCCGGCCAGCGCCTCGAACGCCGGGTTGCCGCCGAGGAACCGCCCCTCGCGGTCCTTGTACACCACCACATCCGGCACCGAGGCGAACAGCCCTTCCAGAAGCGCGTGCTCGCGGGCCAGCGCGCGGACCGCCTCCTCGCGGTCGGTCACGTCGCGGTAGTTGATGACCACCGCCCGCACGCTCGGGTCGTCGAGCCGGTTGACCGCGTTCAGCTCGATCGCCCGCACCGCCCCGCCGGCGGCGACGCTCCGGCCGGTGAACGGCACGTCCTCGCCCGGCCGGCTCAGGCAGTACGCCAGCCGCTTCCGCGCCGCCGGCACGTCGTCGGGGTGGACGAAGTCCAGCGCGCTGCGCCCGACCGCCTGCGCCGGGTCGTAACCCAGAATGTGCCGCAGCGCCGGCGTGGCGTACCGGATCACGCTCTGGTCGTCCACCAGCAGGATGCCGTCGCGGCTCTTCTCCACCAGCGCGCGGAACCGCTCCTCGCTCTGGCGCAGCGCGTCCTCGGCCCGCCGCTGCTCGGTCACGTCGGTCGCGCACCCGTCCAACCGGGTCGGGCGCCCGCTCGCGTCCCGCACCACCTGGAGCCGCTCGCGCACCCACCGCACGGCCCCGTCGGCGGCCGGCACGCGGTACAGTTGCTCGACCTCGGTGCCGCCGGTCAGGAGCCGCCGCTGGGCCGCGCGGTACGCCTCGCGGTCGAGCGGGTGGACCGCCTCGGCCCACTTGAACGGGTGGTCGAAGTGCCCGGCCGGGCGCCCGGCGATGCGGGCCAGGAGCGGGGACACGTAGCGGAACTGCCACCCGGCGAACACGTCCGGCCCCGGCGCGCGCTCGGCGCTCCACAGGGCCGCGGGGGAGCTGCCGAGCACGGACCGCAGTTCGCCCTCGACGCGCCGCGCCTGGGCCAGCGCCGCCCGCCGCTCGCGGTCGTCGCGGGCGATGATGAGGCCGAGCGTCTTCGGGGCCACGTGCAGCCGCGACACGGTCAGGCCGACCGGTACCCACGCCTCGTCCTTGGTGCGGAGCAGGTAGCCGTCCTGGCCGTGGAAGGCCATCGTTTTGGTGAACGCGCCCTTGAGCCGCTGCGCGCCGCCGGGCGCGTCGAACCGGAACAGGTAGGCGATTGACAGGCCGAGCAACTCGGCCCGCGAGTACCCGGTGAGCCGCAGCGCGACCGGGTTGACCTCGATCAGCCGGTCGGTTTCCGGGTCGAGCAGGAACAGCGCGTCCCCGATCTCGGTGAAGAGCGCCTGCGCGAGTTCGGCCTGGTCGTAGGCGGTCATGCGGCGGGCGTCGGAGAGGGCTGTGCGAAGATGGGCGCCCAGGGAGTATAGTCCACGCAACCGCCGCGGGCACGCGGACGGTGGAAATACCGTCCGAAGGCGAGCGGCACGGCGTAAGCCCTCCGGTGTTTTCCCAAGTACCGGCGGGCTTACGCCGCGCCGCTCGCTCACCCTCAGGGCACGATGACCGCCTTCGGCAGCAGCTTCGCGAGTTTCGCCCGCCCGTCGGCGGTGATCTTCGTGCCGGCGACGTTCAGCTTCCGCAAGCGCTTCAACCCCGCGATGGCGTCGATGCTCGCGTCCGTCACCTGCGCGGAGTTGAGCGTCAACTCTTCGAGCGCGGTCAGGCCCGCGAGGTGCCTCACGCCGTCGTCGTCGAACGGCCCGCCGGTGAGCATCAAGAGCCGCAGCTTGGGTAGCTTCGCGATCCGGGCGCAGGTCGCGTTGCTCGCGGCCTTCTCGTACACGTCGAGTTGGTCGAGTTCCGTGAAGTTTGCGAGAAACGGCAGCGCGGCTTCCGTGGTGTCGTGACTCGCGACGTGCAGTTGCCGGAGGTTGGTAAGCGCCGCGAGGTGCTTCAACCCGGCGTCGGTCACGTTGGTGTGAACGACCTCCAGTCGGCGAAGGTTCGTGAGCTTGCCGATGCCTTCGAGGCCCGCGTCGCTCGCGGGCGAGGAGTGCAGGTTGATGGATTCGAGCTGCGTCATGCCGGCGAGGTGCGCAAACCCGCTGCCGGTGATCTTCGACGAGCAGACCACCATCCGCTTCATCTTGGTGAGGCCGCTCAGGTGCTCGAAGCCGTCGTCGCTCACCGCGGTGAGGCACACGTTCAGCACTTCGAGGTTCTTCAAGCCCTTCAGGTGAACCAGCCCCGCGCTCGTGACCGCGGTGCCGGACACTTCGAGCCGCGTGAGCCGATCCTGACCCGCGAGTTGCTTCAGCCAGTCGTCGGTGACGCGGTCGCGTAGCTCCTTCGGCTTCGGCTCCTTGTGCCCGTCGGTGCGCTCGTTGAGCACGATCTCGGTGATGCGGCCGAACACCGGCAGCGCCTCGTCGCCCGCGATCTCGCGCAGCCATAAGGGCGCGTCCACTTCGACGGTGGCAGTGCCGCCGAGGCGCTTGATCTCGGCGAGCAGAAGCGTGTCCTTCGCGTGCTGAACGGCACCCTGTTCGAGCGCGACGTACATCGCCCTACCAAATTTGCGCGTCTTGCCCGGATTATTCAGTAGCGGGTGTCTGACAGTCGCTTCTCGTCGTCATGAGCGTGTTCCGGGCGGCAGATGTACCCTTTCGGTCGATCAAGGCGCACC
>JAYUBA010001092.1:0-4076 GCA_043741075.1 Frigoriglobus sp. | reverse complement strand
CTTTGCCCAACGAATGCCCCGCCGCGACCAATCATAAGGACTTACGGCGATTCCAGAGGTCACGGATAAGGACTTACGGAATACTTGGGCAAAGCCCCCTTTGTGCTCGCTTTGTGCCTTCGTGGTGAATCGGTTTTATTTCAACACGCCGCGGATCGGTTTCCCGCCGTGGGCGATGTGCTGGGGCCGGTTGAGGTAATCGGGCACCATGCCTTCGGGGTCCACGCCGACCAACTCGTACACGGTCGCGACCAAGTCGCCCGCCGTAACCGGGTGGTCGGCCGGGAACGCCGCGATCTTGTCCGTGGTGCCGTGGACGACGCCCGGCTTCGTGCCGCCGCCCGCGAACAGGCAGAACCCGCACTGCGGCCAGTGGTCGCGGCCCGCCTTGCCGTTCACCCGCGGCGTGCGGCCCATGTCGCCCGTCACCACGACGAGCGTGTCGTCCAGCATCCCGCGGTCGGAGAGGTCATCGACGAGTGCCGAGAGCGAGCGGTCGAGGAACGGGAGCAGCACGCCCTTCAGCATGTTGAAGTTGTTCTCGTGCGTGTCCCAGTGGCCGTTGGGCTTCGCCTCGGTGTGAACGGTGACGAACGTGACCCCGGCCTCGACCAGTCGCCGCGCGAGCAACACGCTCTGCCCGAACAGGTCGTTGCCGTAGCGGGCGCGGAGCTTGTGCGGCTCCTGGGACAGGTCGAACGCGGTCTTCGCCTTCGGCGACAGCAGCAGGTCGAACGCGGCGTCGCGCCGGGTCGCGTGGTGGCGCACGTCGTACTGCGACGCCTTCGCGTCGAGTTGCTGAACCAGCGTCCGACGCGTGTTGAGCGCGTCGAGGGTTAGCCCGCCCTCGATCTTCGGCAGCCGCGGTTCGCCGGGCGGGGTGATGGTGTGGCTGTAGAAGTCCTTGCTCTCGGTGATCGAGTCGGAGGCGTGCGCGTCGGCGGTGCTGAACACCGGGTCGAATTTCGGGCCGAGGTAGCCGCCGTAAGGGCCGGCGCGGCGCAGCCCCTGCGTGTACCCGGGCGACGCCGGGAGTACGACGTAGCCGGGCAGGTCGTGCCCGCGGCCGACGCCGAAGAACTGGCACACGCTCGGCACGCTGGGGTGGTTCGTCGGCCGGGCGAAGTAGTCGGTCTGGTCGTGCCCGCCGTCGTAGCCGGTCATCACGCCGTACGGGTTGTGCGAGTTATACTTGTGCGTGACGCTGCGCACCACCGCGAGCTTATCGAGCCGCCGCGCGAGCAGCGGGAGGTGCTCGCACACGCGCACGCCCGGCAGCACGGTGGGGATGGTCTTGAACTCGCCACGAATGCCGTCGGGCGCGTCCGGCTTCGGGTCGAACGTGTCGATGTGCGACGGCCCGCCGAACAGGTCGATCAGGATGACGGCTTTCGCGGAGGCGCGCTTACTGAGCGGGGGGCGTAAGCCCCCTGTGTCGCCGGCTCGCGCGAACGACGCGCCGCTCGTCAGCGCGGCGAGGGAGCCGGCGCGCAGGAGGTCGCGGCGGGTGATGCCGTCGCACGCGGCGGTGGGGTGTCCGAGAACCCGGAGCATGGGAGGGATTCCGGGGGCAGGTTGTGAGGCGGGCGGGCGATTCCGGCGGGTGTATGGAGCGTACCCTCACTTCACACTCGCTTCAAGAAGAAATCGGAACGTTCGCGGGCGCACTCACGGGGTCGAGAGCAGTTCGTTCCAGTCGGTCGCGGTGAGTAACCGGGTTGCGATGCGTTCGAGCCGCTCGCGGTCGCTGATGGCGCGAAGAGCAGCTTCGACCGCCGCTTCGGGTCGGCCGAACCGCTGCGTGCCGAGAGTGAGAACGAGGGATTGCGCCTCGGCCGCGCGCCCCCGCGCCTCGCCTCGCGCCTCGCCTTGCCTCATGCCCTTGTTCAGGATGAGTTGGTAAGTCGTGGAGTCTTCAAGAGTCATGCTCAGATCCCGGTAGAGGCTCTCGATTTGTGATGGCGTGTATCGGAGGCCGCACAACACGAACGTGGAGCCGAGGAGGCTGCGCTCCACACTAACCGGCAGTCGGTCGGCTTGCAACCGGTGTCGGAATCGGCCGAACGCGGCCGGCAGGTCGGCCGCCGCCTCGTTCGTCAGCAGCGCGAGCGGGGTGACTCCGGGACCGGCCGCGAGGAGCATGGAGAATGACTCCTGCCACAACCGCACGACCGAGTAGCGGAACGTGAGATACGGGACGCCGTTCGCACCCGCGATGTCGTGTTGTCCGGTCAGATCGGTCGCGGTCGCCTTCGGGCGCAACAGCATGAGTACGCTGTGAACCGGCAGATCGACCGCCGCCCGCGCCGCGACGTTGTACCGCAACAGTTCGTCGGGGATGCCGAGCCGGCCGGCCGGTTCCAGTTCGAGGTGAACGGCCGCGGGCGTCGGGCCGTCGATGCGGAATAGCCGGTCGGCTTGCAGCGTCGCGGAGAGGTCCGTGTCGAGAACGGTCGCCGGCCCCGGCGGGACGCCGCACCGTGCGGCCAGGAACCCCGCCCAGTCCGCGACGTGGGCGTCGATCAGCGTGTTCAGGGTTGCATCGAACGCCTTCGCCACGGCTCGCTCCGGTTACGCAAGAACCTCTTTCACGACCTTGCCGTGAACGTCGGTCAGCCGGTAGTCGCGGCCCTGGAAGCGGAACGTCAGCTTCGTGTGATCCATCCCCATCTGGTTCAGAATGGTCGCTTGCAGGTCGTGAACGTGGACCTCGTTCTCGACCACGTTGTAGCCGATCTCATCGGACTTGCCGTGCAGCGCGCCCGGCTTGAAGCCGCCGCCGGCGAGCCACATCGTGTACGCGTCGATGTGGTGGTCGCGGCCGATCGTCTCGCGCGTCTCGCCCATCGGCGTGCGGCCGAACTCGCCGCCCCACACCACGATCGTGCTGTCCAACATGCCGAGTTGCTTCAGGTCTTTAATCAGCGCGGCGCACGGCTGGTCGATCTCTTTACAGATGTTGTCGAGCGGTTTGGTCAGGTCGAGGCTGCCGCCGTGGTGGTCCCAGTCGGTGTGATAGAGTTGGATGAACCGCACGCCGCGCTGCACGAGCCGACGCGCGAGTACGCAGTTGGCCGCGAAGCTCGGCTTGCCCTGAACCGCCCCGTACATGTCGAGAACCTTCTGCGGTTCCTTCGAGAGGTCCATCAGTTCCGGCGCGCTGGTCTGCATCCGGTAGGCCATCTCATACGCGGCGATGCGGGTCCGAATTTCCGGGTCGCCGGTCGCGTCGTGCCGGAGCCTGTTCAGGTCGTTGACCGCTTCGACGAACGCGCCCTGCTTCTTGGCGTCGATGCCCGGCGGCGGGGCGAGGTCGAGGATCGGGTTCGGACCTTTCAGGAACGGCACGCCCTGATACACGCTCGGCAGGAACCCGGAGCCGTAGAGCGACGCGCCGCCGCGCGGGCCGCGCGGGCCGGACTGCAACACCACGAACCCCGGCAGGCTGTCGCTCTCCGCGCCCAGTCCGTAAGTGAGCCACGCGCCCATGCTCGGCCGACCGAACTGCGGGCTACCGGTGTTGATGAAGCACTTCGCCGGGCCGTGGTTGAACACGTCCGTCTTCATCCCGCGGAGCCAGCACAGGTCGTCCGCGACCTCGCGGTGGAACGGCAGAAGCTCGCTGATGTCCATCCCGCACTTGCCGGCCTTCGTAAACTTGCGGACGGAGCCGAGCAACTTCGCGTCGCCCTTGATGAACGCGAACCGCTTGCCCTTGGTGAACGACTCCGGCACCTTCTGGCCGCTGAGTTCGTTCAGCTTCGGCTTCGGCTCGAAGAGTTCGAGTTGGCTCGGCGCGCCGGCCATGAACAGGTAGATGACGGCCTTCGCCTTCGCGGGGAAGTGCGGCTTCTTCGGCGCGAGCGGGTCGGCTCGCTCCTTCGCCGACGCGTCGCGCGCGAGGAGCGAGCCGAGGGCCATCGCGCCGACACCCACCCCGCAGTCGCGGAAGAAGTGTCGCCGCGTTTGGCGAAGAGTGATGAGTGATGAGTGATGAGTGATGAGTGAATGCGGGGAAGTCATATCGTGCTCGCTTCAGATGGCGTCTAGGTTTTCAACTCATCACTCATCACTCA
>JAYUBA010001091.1:0-4078 GCA_043741075.1 Frigoriglobus sp. | reverse complement strand
GCAAAGCCTCGCCGACCTCCCCCTCAAGGGGGGAGGTCAAACCCAAGCAGATTACTATTCAACCCGTTGCCGTCCCCCGGAGCGCGTCGTGCGTCGTTTCCGCTTCCTCGTTCTAGCGACCGTCGCCGCTGCCGGCGCGCTGCCCGCGCCCGCGTTCGCGCACGCCATGCACGCGGACGTGACCGTAGCCGACGCGGTGACGCTGCTCGCGTACTTCGAGGAGGACGTGCCGGCCGAATTCGCCGAGGTGCAGGTGACGGACGCGGACGGCGCGGTGGTCGCTAGCGGCAAGACGGACGCGCGCGGCACGTGGACGTTTCCCAAGCCCAAACCGGGGGCGTACACGCTCACGGTGAGGTCGATCGGGCATGTGGCGAAGCGCGAGTTCCGCGTGGACGGCGAACCGGACGCGCCGCCGGTCGTCTACACGGGGTGGCGGCCGAACAAGGCGGTCGCGGTCGCGCTCGGATCGGTTCTATTACTCGGAATTTCGGCCATCAGTTGGTTCCTACTCCGCCGCCGTAAGGTAAAATAGGCCGATTCGCTGCCGTCGCCTGGCCGGGACCGTTCCGATGAACGACGAACACGACCGCTCGTCCGCCGCGCCCGACGTGGGCACGATCGGGCATGCGCCCGCCACCCCGCAGGCGGGCAACTCCTCGCCGACGTTCCCGTCGGAAGCCGAATCGCTGTTGAAGCACCTGCGGCTCGGCGCGCCGCGGCCGGCCGCGCCCGATCGCGCGCCGGGCGCGTTCCCGCACATCCCCGCCTACGAGTTCGAGTGCGAGCTGGGCCGCGGCGGGATGGGCGTGGTGTACAAGGCGCGGCACGCCGCGCTCCGCCACGCCGTCGCGGTCAAGATGATCCTCACGTCCGCGCACGCGTCGCCCGGCGAGGTGGCGCGGTTCGTGGCCGAGGCCGAGGCGATCGCGGCCGTGACGCACCCGAACGTGGTGCAGGTGTACGACCTCGGCGACGCCGACGGGCAGCCGTACTTCGTGATGGAGTACGTGGCGGGCGGCAACCTCGCGGGCCTCCTCAAGGGCGGGCCGCTTCCCCCGACCCGCGCCGCCGCGCTCATCGAGGCCGTCGCGCGCGGCGTGCAGGCGGCCCACGACGCCGGCATCGTCCACCGCGATCTGAAGCCGGCCAACATTCTGTTGGGAAAGGATGAAGGATCAAGGATGAGTGATGAATCGAAGAGGAAAGCCAACTCCGGCTCGAATTCATCACTCATCATTCATCGTTCATCATTTCTTCCGAAGGTGTCCGACTTCGGGCTGGCGAAGCGGCTGTCGTCGGACATGACGCGGTCGCAGGCGGTCGTCGGCACGCCGGCGTACATGGCCCCGGAGCAGGCCGGGGGCAAGGCGAAGTTCGTCGGCCCGCAGGCCGACGTGTACGCGCTGGGCGTCATCCTGTACGAGTGCCTCACCGGGCGGCCCCCGTTCGACGAGGCCGACCCGTGGGCGCTCATCCGGCAGGTACTCGAAGACGCGCCCGAGCCGCCGCGGACGCGCGCCCCCGGCGTGCCGCGCGACCTCGAACTGATCGGCCTGAAGTGTCTGGAGAAGGAACCGCACCACCGGTACCCGACGGCCGCGGCGCTGGCCGACGATCTGAAGCGGTTCCTCGACGGGGAACCGGTCAGCGTGCGCCCGCTCGGCGTGCCCACGCGCGCCTGCCGGTGGGCGAAGAAGCGCCCCGCCGCGGCGGTCCTGTCCGCGCTGGGCGTCCTGTCGCTCCTCGTCGTCCCGGCGCTGACGGTCGGGGTTCAGGGCCGGCTCGACCGCCGCGACGCGGTGGCCGTGGAGGCACAGAAGAAAGAGGTAGAGGCCAAGCGCGCCGAGGAGGAAGCCCGTCGGGCGCGGGCCGAGGCCGAGAAGGCGCGCGTCGCCGCCGAACGGTTGGCGGAGGCCCGCGAACTGTTCGCGCTTCAGAACGCGCTCCGCACCCGCGCCGCGGCGCGCCCGCTGGGGTGGACGACCGCGACCCGCGACGAGTTGCCCCGCGCGGTGGTTCTCGCCGGCGGCGACCCGCGGGCGGTCGAAGACCTCCGCTCGACGGCCGCGGCGGCGCTGCTCGCGCCCGACCTGTTCCCGGCGGAGCCGGTCGCGGACGCGATCAACGGGGCGGCGCTCGCGACCGACCCGAACACCGGGCTGGTGGCGGTGGGCGAGCAGAAGGCGTGGGGCATGTGCCGCGTGCTGCTCATCGACCCGGCCACCGGCCGGACCGTGCGCCAGCTCACGTACCCGGTCGTCGCGGTCAAGGGCAAGGGCTGGATACTCGACGTGGTGCAGGACGGCACCCGCGCGCTCGCGTTCAGCCCGGACGGCACGCGACTGTTCGTCGGCACGCGCAGTTCGCGGGTGGTCCGGTTCGACCTCGACGGCAAAAAGGACACACCGGCCGCGATCTGGAACGCGTCGTCCGCGCCGGTCGAGCAACTCGGCGTCAGCCCCGACGGGAAGACGGTGTACGGCCTGTGCAAGCCGGAGGTGCCGGTGTTCGCGTGGGAGGCCGACACCGGCGCGGCGCGGACGCCCTTCACCCCGGTCGTACCGACGCGGGTGTACTCGTTCGCCGTGTTGCCGTCGGGAGAACTGATCGCCGGCACCGGCGACCGCCTCTACCGGTGGCGGGCCGACGGCGCACTCGTCCGGTCGGTCCCGAACGCGCCGAGCAACCGGCTGGCACCCGCCGGCGGCTCGCTGCTCCTGGTCGGCACCGGCGGCCGGCTCGGCACCTACGACCTGGACACGTTCACCCCGACCGACGCGCTGACGGACCCGAAAGTGCGCCGCGGCGCGCACGAGGACGGCGTGCGGGCGCTCGCGGTCCACCCGTCCGGCGCGTACGCCGCGACCGCGGCCGGGGACGCCGAGCGCGCGGTGAAGGTGTGGGGACTGGCGTCCGGGCGGCTGGTCGGCACGGTGTACGCGCCGGGCACCGGGCCGATCGCGCTCGCGTGGTCCGGCGACGGCGGGTTCCTGCTCGCGACCGCCTGCGGGCGCGTCGCGCGGTGGCGGTTCGTTCCGGGGGGCGCGCAGCGGTTCGCGTGCGGCAGCGCGTTCGCGCTGGAAACCGCGGCGCTCCTGACGGACGGCCGGGTCGCGGCGCTGAGCGAGTCGGTCGGGCGGCACCGGGAACTGCTCGTCGGGCCGCCCGGCGCCCGCGCGACCGGGTTCGAGTTGCTCGAAGCGGGCGGGGGCGGGGGCGCGGGCCTTTCGGCCGACCCCGCCGGGGCGCTCGCGGTCACCCTGGACGCGCCCGGTCTGCTCCTGTGGAAGCCGGGTTCGCCGCTCGCCCCGCCGGACTTCGCGAAGCAGCCCGTGCAGTGCCCGCGGTACGGGCGCGACGGGCGCACCCTCTGGGCGGTGTTCGGCTCGACGGAAGTGCGCGCGCTCGACGCGGCCACCCGGGCGCGGCGCGGCGCCTGGAACAACAGCTTCGGGGAGGTGTGGTCCGGGCTGGCGACGATGGAATCGCTGGCCGCGGGCTGCGACATCGCCGCGGCCGGCGGGCGCGACGGCTCGGTGTACCTGTTGAACGCCGCGTGCGAGGTGGCCGGCGTGTTCCCCGGCCCCGGCGACCCGGTGCTCGCGGTCGCCGTCGCCCCGGACGACACGCTGATCGTGGCCGGCACGCAGAACGGCAAGCTGCGCGTGATCCGCACCGCGGACCGGACCGAACTCGCGGCCGTGCCGGCGCACCCCGGCGGCACGACCGCGGTCAGCGTGAGCCGCGACGGCGCGCTGCTCGCCACCGGCGGACGGGACCGCACCGTCCGCCTGTGGAAGCGGGCCGGCGACCGGTTCGAGCCGCTGCTCGCGGTGGCCGACCTGCCGGGCGGGGTGCGCGACGTGCAGTTCGGCCCCACCGGCGGCTCGCTCCTCGTGCTGCTCGTCAACGAGCGCGCGGCGCGGGTGTGGGACGTGGACCGGCTGAGCGCCCAACTCGCCGAACTGAAACTCGGCTGGTGACGCGGCAGTGGGGAGTGGGCAGTGGCAGCGGTGAGTGTTCGGTGTTGGAGCCGCGGAGCGGCGGCCGATGGTAGCCAGGGGTGGAGCGAGCG